>NZ_KV791264.1:0-72109 GCF_001807865.1 Stenotrophomonas sp. HMSC10F06
ATGGCTGCGGCTAACCTGCGGGGGGATTACCAGACCTTTCAATTGATTAGCAACCGACAAAGCGCGCGCAATCAATTTCTCGCGCCATGGCGCGACCCCGCATTCAGCGCCGGGCTCCACAGCTTCTATCATGACAGACGGGTAATTAACCAGGAGATATTCAATAGCTCCGATTCTATTGCCCTCAGCCAATAGCGCTCGAACCAGTTCTCCCACACGTCCAGCATACAGATGCGAATCTCCGAAAATCACACTCCGCAAGTCAGCCTTGAAGTCTCCACCATCATATTTATCACCGAACAAGTGGGAAACTATAGGAACAAGGATTCCGCGCCCCTCCCTTAATTCCGCGGCGTTCATGCGCTTGAGAAATTCGGCAGGATCATCGATCCTCGACTCAACAGGGAGAAGTTCTCCAGCCTTTACTCTTAGCATCAATTCCTTGTCAGATCGAGAAATTGATCCAGCATAAAAATATCCAGAATAGTCAAAGTAGTCTTCACCCAGCAGCCCCTTTGTAATAAAGAATCCAACAGGCCCAAGCTTGAGTTCCGAAGATTTTTTTGCGACGTGCGCAACGAAGGCCGGATCTCTTATCGCTTGCGACAGAGCAGTAAAACTAAAATCTGAGACTTTTTTTCGCATTTCCGAGAGACGTCGCGCAGATCCTGAAGCGATCTCACGGGCGGCGATCATTCTTGAACCAAGAGATCCTTGCCCCTTACCGAGCAGCTCTCGATACTCGACCCTCCTTGAGCCAGCCGGCCCAAAGTCAAGGGACAGCGCGTCTTCCAAATTTGCGGCCTCATCAAATCCGTCCCTTACAAAATCACGGAAGTTCATGGCTGAACCTCCGAGAGCTTCGATAGAGAGCAGAGGGTAGCCGACCTCTCGCTCCGACGCCGCCAGCCATATCAGCGCGCGCAGCTCCTTTTCCGTAGCCGCAAGCTCTTGGGGCTGCATGGAAACCTTTGATTCGAGATCACGCACGGCCAGCTGAAGCTCTCCTCTCCTCTCTTTACTCCATCCAGCATAGCTGGACAACAAATCCGAAATAACGCCCTGACCTCTCAGCAACTCTGCATACTCGCGAGGAAAAAGGCAGCGAGACACTACGGCAGCGAACATTTTATCTTTATTAAGAGTTGCATTGCGACCTATGATAGACCGCATTAAATCATATTCGTTAAGAATATTAACAAGCAACCTCATATCATCCACGTGATATGAAACAGACTCAATTACATATTTAGATGGGCATACATCAGGCGCCCACCCTCGAGCAGCCATTATATCCAGCATCTTTTGCTGCGAATTATCCGTATTTATTACCGACACAATCGGTATAACACAGTCAAAAAATTTAACGCGGTCCCTTGATGAGAAAAGATCATCCCTTACCATATAGATAAAATGGACTGGCCGCCGAATGCTGGGCGAAGAGTTAACTATGAAATTGATTTCACGCAGACGAGTGAATGGACTAGAATCATTAAATCTATCCAGATCTTCGATCATCACAATATCTATTCTATTGCGCTCAAATAGATATACGATCTCATCTAACTGTTTGTGTAGAACTGACATCACTGACGAGCGCGCCAGGGACATGCCTTTTATGGCTACAGCATGCAACCTAAAACCGAGAACCGAAGACAGTATGCTGTAAATTATCGCGACAAGACCCACCGCAATCCCCGCCACACACAGCCCCGGGATAGCCTCAAGAATATAGTTGAATGGGAAATGGATCGTAAGGTGGCTCAATCCCTTTGGAAGACCAAAGAGCGCCAAAGCCGCAGCTGAGGCCGCGGCAACAAAAATCGAGTAGAGCAAGGCAGTACCGGCCCGCACATGATTAATGCGCTTGAGCCTGGTCTGAGGAATACTACTATCACGTACTGAATAGAGAAGTTGCTGGACAATTGAAGATTCAATCCGCTCCAGTGCATCTACCCCGACATCAGCGAATGATTTACTTCCATCGCTATCGGGGCTGGGCCCGCCATCATCTGACGAGCCTCCATCTGCAATCCTAACAGCATCTTTGACGACGTCTATTTCTGAGAATGACGCAAGAGATACGAAGCAGAAATTGTATTCACCATGGTCCTCAACAAAAGACTGAATGAAACTACTCTTGCCAGCTCCGTAGCTTCCTGTGATTGCGATGTTCCGAACTTTGGGCAGGCGGAGTGCCCTCTCAAGTTCTGCGCTGTAGCGTGAGTACTCCTCACCTTTTAATCTCACCGGGGTGAGCGGATCAAATGTACCAACTATGTTGCCGCGATCTGGGTTGATCAGCCGCTTGAATGACTGTCGAAGCGCCACTTGCCAACGCGGAACTCTCACGCTGAATGGCGCGACCCCGCGAGACGTAAATAGCGCGCCCCAAGCACTCTTTAGCCTGCCTGGAGTTTCGTTAGGAGTACGATCTGGTGAAAACCCCAGTTGCTCCAATATCTTTCGGATCATCGCCCCGTCGTCCTTGTGATCGCAGATCTTGACGCACGAACTGAAAATTGCGTTTCTGGTGCAGCCTTTGACTCTACTTCCATGGCGAGTGGACTGCATTAGAAAAAAAAGGGCGGCCGTTCGGCCGCCCTTTCTTCCTAATCAAACCCCGACAGGATTAGCCTTCTCAGGATCAATCTTGTACTGCTTGATCGCCCTAGCCACATCCTTACCCGTCATCTTCCCTTCCTTCGCCAGCGCCGCAATCGCGGCATGCGCGATGTAGTACCGGTCAACCTCGAAGAAGCGACGCAGGTTCGCACGGGTATCCGAACGACCAAAGCCATCGGTACCCAGCACCGTGTACGACATCGGCACGAACGAGCGGATCTGGTCCGCGTACGCACGCACGTAGTCGGTGGCGGCAATCGCCGGGCCCTGACGGCCTTCCAGCAGCTCGGTCACGAACGCCTTGCGCTGCTCGCCTTCCGGGTGGAAGCGGTTGTAACGCTCCACGTCGAAGCCGTCGCGGCGCAGTTCGTTGAAGCTCGGGCAGCTCCAGATGTCGGCGGTCACGCCGAAGTCCTTGTCCAGCAGCTCGGCCGCGGCAATGGCTTCGCGCAGGATGGTGCCCGAACCCAGCAGCTGCACGCGCAGCTCGCCCTTCTTCGGCTTGCCGGCGTCGGTGAGCAGGTACATGCCCTTGACGATGCCGTCGGCCGCGCCTTCCGGCATTTCCGGGTGGGTGTAGTTTTCGTTCATCAGGGTGATGTAGTAGTACTCATCAATCTGATCTTCCATCATGGCCTTGGTGCCGTGCTGCAGGATCACCGTCACTTCGAAGCCGAAGGTCGGGTCATAGCTGCGCACGTTCGGAATGCCACCGGCCACGATATGGCTGAAGCCATCTTCGTGCTGCAGGCCTTCACCGTTCAGCGTGGTGCGGCCGGCGGTGCCGCCGAGCAGGAAGCCACGGGTACGCATGTCCGCAGCCTGCCAGGCAATGTCGCCCACGCGCTGGAAGCCGAACATCGAGTAATAGATGTAGAACGGCAGCATCGGCACGTTGGAGACCGAGTAGCTGGTACCGGCAGCCATCCAGGAGCTGATCGCGCCCGGCTCGCTGATGCCCTGCTGCAGCACCTGGCCGCTCTGGTCTTCGCGGTAGAACATCAGCTGGTCCGCATCGACCGGCTTGTACTTCTGGCCGAACGGGGCGTAGATGCCGATCTGGCGGAACAGGCCTTCCATGCCGAAGGTACGGGCTTCGTCGGCCACGATCGGCACGATGTGCGGGCCCAGTTCCTTGTCGCGCAGGGTGATGTTGAGGCTCTGCACGAAGGCCATGGTGGTGGAGTAGCTGCGCTCGCCGCTGGACTTCAGCAGGCGCTCGTAGCTTTCCAGCTTCGGTGCGTTGAAGCTCTTGGTCGCCTTGCGGCGGCGCTGCGGCAGGTAGCCACCCAGGGCGGCACGGCGTTCCTGCAGGTACTTCACTTCCGGCGAATCCGGGCCCGGGTGGTAGAACGGCACCTGGCCGTCGGCCAGCTGGGCGTCGGTCACCGGGATGTTGAAACGGTCGCGGAAGTGGCGGACGGCGTCGTCGTCCAGCTTCTTGGTCTGGTGGGTCGGGTTGAGTGCTTCACCCGCGCTGCCCATGCCGTAGCCCTTGACCGTCTTGGCCAGGATCACGGTCGGCATGCCCTTGGTGTTCACGGCCTGGTGGTAGGCGGCGTAGACCTTGTGCGGATCGTGGCCACCACGGTTGAGGCGCCAGATATCGTCGTCGGACAGGCCGGCGACCATCGCAGCGGTTTCCGGGTACTTGCCGAAGAAATGCTCGCGGGTATACGCGCCACCGAAGGCCTTGCAGTTCTGGTATTCGCCGTCGACGGTTTCCATCATCAGCTTGCGCAGGACGCCGTTGGTGTCCTTGGCCAGCAGGGCATCCCAGTAACCGCCCCACAGCAGCTTGATGACATTCCAGCCGCCGCCACGGAAGACGCCTTCCAGTTCCTGGATGATCTTGCCGTTGCCACGCACCGGGCCGTCGAGGCGCTGCAGGTTGCAGTTGACCACGAAGATCAGGTTGTCCAGGCCTTCGCGGCCGGCCAGCGCGATCGCGCCGAGGGTTTCAGGCTCATCGCTCTCGCCGTCGCCGATGAAGCACCACACCTTGCGGTCGGACTTCTCGATCAGGCCACGGTTTTCCAGGTAACGCAGGAACTGCGCCTGGTAGATGGCGGCGAGCGGGCCCAGGCCCATCGACACGGTCGGGGTCTGCCAGTAATCGGGCATCAGCCACGGATGCGGGTAGCTGGAGAGGCCACCGCCGTCGACTTCCATGCGGAACTTGTCCAGCTGGGCTTCGTCGATGCGGCCTTCCAGGAAGGAGCGCGCATAGATGCCCGGGGCGCTGTGGCCCTGGATGAAGAGCAGGTCGCCCGGGTGGTCTTCGCTCGGGGCGCGCCAGAAGTGGTTGAAGCCCACGTCATACAGCGTGGCGCCGGAGGCGAAGGAGGCGATGTGGCCGCCCAGGTCGCCCGGCTTGCGGTTGGCGCGCACGACCGTCGCCATCGCGTTCCAGCGGATGATGGAACGAATGCGCCATTCCAGTTCGGCGTTGCCCGGGCTCTTGGCCTCCAGGGTCGGCGCGATGGTGTTCACGTACTCGGTGGTGGGAGAGAACGGCAGGTAAGCACCCGAACGACGGGTCAGTTCCACCATGCCTTCCAACAGCTGATGCGCGCGCTCGGGGCCCTCGACATCAATAACGGCCTTCAGCGACTCGATCCATTCCTGGGTTTCCACAGGATTCGGGTCGTTGTTCAGCACCTCGTTCAACCAGTTCATTTGCGCTCCCATGACCGCACGCACGCGCGCGACTGTTTTAGATTTCTAGCCGCAAAGTGTAGCGCACCAAGGGGTTTGCTTACTTCGCTACGGTTGCGTATGGAACCATCCCGGCGTGTCCGGAAGGACAGCCGGCGACAGCGCGAGGGCCGCGCCGGAAGGTTCCACGCTGCATTTCAGCCTGGCCGGCGGCGATGACACCGGCGCGTCAGCAGGACACCGATGGACAGCGCAGGCGCTGCGGCAGAGGCGATTGGCGTGGATCGTGCGCGGCGCCGGGGCGTTTGAACGCGCATCGGCGTGGATCATCGGACGCGTTGGAGGCCGATGACCACGCGCAGTGTTCCACCACAAGCACGCACCGTCACAGCAGGAATTGACCTGAACGCATCCCTGCCATGCGTGCGCCAGTGCTGGCCGAACCGGAGTTTTCGATATATCGTTCCGCCACTGCATTCGATATATCGAAATGACCTCTCCGCGCGACCTCGACCGCCCTGCCCGCCCGCTGACCGCCCGGCCGCTCAGCCGCGGCGACCTGCGCCTGCTGGTGCTGTCCCTGCTCGCCGACCAGCCCCGCCACGGCTATGAGCTGATCCAGCTGATCAGTGACATGTTCGTGCGGGTCTACACACCCAGCGCGGGCTCGATCTACCCGGTGCTGGCGCAGTTCGAGGCCGCCGGCTGGGTTGGCGCGGTCGAGGACGGTGGGCGCAAGCGGTATGCGCTCAGCGCACTGGGCCTGGCCGAACTGGAGGCACAGCGCGACGAGGTCGATGCCGCGGTGCACCGGGTACGCGACAGCGCGCGCACGATCACCAAGGCCAACCTGCCGCCGTCCGTGCGCGATGCACTCCGCGAGCTCAAGCACGCGCTGGGGCTGTGCCACGGCCGCTGGCAGGACGACAACGCCGCGGCCGTCGCCGAGGCGCTGCGCGAGGCCGCCGCGCACATCCGTGCGCAGGGCCGCTGACCTCCCATCTTCGTTTCAGACCCAGCCAGCCACCGCCCGCCAGGTCCTTCTTTCTCAACGCCGCGCTGCGGCACTGATCCAGGTATTCCCATGGCTCTGCATGAAAACCGACTGCTCCGTCATACCGTGAAGTTCCGCCCGCTGCAGGTACTGCGCACCGAAGAGATCAGCCCGTGCATGCGCCGGGTGATCGTCGGTGGCGAGGCGCTGGAAGGCTTCGATTCGCCCTCGCCGGATGACCACGTCAAGCTGTTCTTCCCCAACGCCGAGGGCCAGTTCGTGGTCCCGACGATGACCCCGGAAGGCCCGCGCTACCCCGAAGGCCAGACGCCCTCCCCCTCGCGCGATTACACCCCGCGCTGGTGGGACCTGGAGACCCACGAGCTGGCGCTGGACTTCGTCATGCACGGCGACGGCCTGGCCTCGACCTGGGCCGCCAACGCGCAGCCGGGCGATGCGATCGCCGTGGGCGGCCCGCGTGGCTCGCACATGACCGCCGATGACTTCGACACCTACGTGCTGATCGGCGATGAAACCGCGCTGCCGGCGATCGGCCGCTGGCTGGAGACGCTGCCGGACGGCGCCAATGCCGATGTCTACATCGAGATCCCCGAATCCGGCGATCGCCAGGAGTTGCCGGAGGACGACCGCATCCGCGTCTCGTGGCTGGAGCGCAACGGCTTCGACGCCGCCAGCAGCACCCTGCTGGAAGACGTGCTGACTGATTTCGAGGAACCGGACGGCGATACCTTCTACTGGATCGCGGCCGAATCGCGCCGGGCCCGGATGATGCGCAAGTACATCGAGGGCCACCTGGGCGTGCCGAAGGACTGGATCCGCTCGACCGGCTACTGGAAGGCCCACGGCAGCGAGCACCACGACGACTGAGCCCGCGACGGGCACCGGCCGCGAATGCGACAATCGCGTTTTGTGCCGGTGCCTTTCATGCAAGCCCTCTCTCTTTCGGCACTGACCGATCTGATCGACCGTGCCGAGCGCGCCGATCCCGCGCTGGATGCCGCCCTGGCGGCGCTGGCGCCTTCCGTGGGCGAGAACATCGCCCCGCTGCGCACCGCCCTGGTGCCGCTGGCCCGCGCGCAGGCCGCGCTGGTGCAGGCGAACATCGATATCGACCTGGTCGCCGATGAGCTGCGCCGTTACCAGAAGTACGCGATGCCCGGTAAGCCGAGCCTGCAGATCGTGCAGCTGCGCAAGCAGCAGGCCTCGGTGAAACAGGCCGCGCTGCTGGCCCGCCAGGCCTATGCGCAGGCCACCCATGCCTTCCTGCGTGAGAGCGGCTTGACCGCCCCGGCACGGCGCACGCCGACCGATTTCACCACGCTGTGGCTGGGCAAGGTGAGCGCGCAGGTGGCGGCGGGTTGATCAGGAACGGTAGTACCGGCCGCTGGCCGGCTCGCCCTAAAAGAAAGCCCGCCAATTGGCGGGCTTTCTGCCTTCTCACGACGAGTGAGGAGAAACTCAGGCCGCCGGCTTTTCGCCAGTCGCCTCGGTGGTGATGCGGATGTTCACTTCATCGCTGACGTTCGGGGCGTACGCGCCGACGCCGAAATCGCTGCGCTTGATGGTGGTGGTGGCATCGAAGCCTGCCGCCGGCACCTTGGCCATCGGGTGCTCGCCGCCGCCGTTGATGGTGACATCCAGGGTCACCGGCTTGGTGATGTCCTTGATGGTCAGGTCGCCGGTGACGGTCAGCTTATTGGTGCCGTTGGCTTCAACCTTGGTGCTCTTGAAGGTGGCGGCCGGGAACTTGGCGGCGTCGAAGAAATCGGCGCTCTTCAGATGCTCGTCGAACTTGGCGGTGAAGCTGTTCAGGCCGGTCAGCGGCAGCTTCACTTCCACGGTGGACTTGGTCACGTCAGCGGCGTCATACACCAGGGTGCCTTCGGCGCTGCCGAAGTGGGCGGTCGGGTGCGAGAAGCCGAAGTGGCTCCACTGGACCAGCACGTCGGTGTGGGTCGGGTCGAGCTTGTAGGTGCCCGAGGCGATCTGGATCGCATCGGCAGCCGGGGCGGCAGCCGCAGCGTCTGCTGCCGGGGCGGCGGTTTCGGTGGCGGCCGGCGCGTCAGCGGCCGGAGCAGCGGCTTCGTCGGCCGGCTTGGAGCAGGCGGCGATGGCCAGGGTCAGGGCGAGCGGCAGCAGCAGTTTGCGGGTCACGGTCATGTCAGGTCTCTCTCGTTTCGAAGGGAAAAGAAGCAAAGGTAATGCAGCCCATCCGCACGGACGGGCCACGATCCGGCGGTAACGCTTATGCGATGCGGGCGGCTTCGTCGAAGGACAGGCGAGGCAGCCGCGGGAACAGGCCCGAGGCGTCACCGTACCCCAGGTTGACGAGGAAATTCGACTTGATCGCGGTGCCCTTGAAGAAGGCTTCGTCCACCTTGGCGTTGTCGAAGCCGGACATCGGGCCGGCATCCAGACCCAGCGCGCGGGCGGCCAGGATCAGGTAGGCGCCCTGCAGGCTGCCATTGCGGAACGCGCCTTCGGTACGGCCTTCACGGGGACCGTCGAACCACGCCTTGGCGTCGGTGTGCGGGAACAGGAACGGCAGCTTCTCGTGGAAGTCTTCGTCGAAGGCGACAATCACCGTGACCGGGGCGGCCAGGGTCTTGTCGTGGTTGCCTTCGGACAGCGCCGGGGCGAGCTTGGCCTTGGCTTCCGGGGTTTTCACGAACACGAAGCGCGCCGGGCTGCCGTTGGCGGCGGTCGGCCCCCACTTCAGCAGCTCGTACAGCGCCTGCAGCTGGCTGTCTTCCACCGGCTTATCAAGGAAGGCGTTCTGGGTGCGGGCGGTACGGAACAACTGATCGAGCGCAGCATCGTCAAGGACGTGGGACATGAAGCCTCCGGAAATAAGGGGAATCGTTCGCGCATCGGCTACCGTGGCAGGGCGACCGCGCGAACGGCGAAGGCTGGCAGTGTAGAGTGTCGCGACAGTTGCAACACCCAGCCTGACTGAAACGAATTAATGCCATACGTGAAACGATGGAGTCCGCCCTGGACGATCACTGACGGCCGTGCCGGCAATGTGCGGCAGGCGGTGGCCTTGGCCACGGCATTGAAGCTGGGGGCGCATCGTCCGCTGGTGCTCGCACCGCGTGCGCCCTGGCGCTGGCTGGCCCCGCGCTGGTTGCCGGGTGGGGCCAACGGCTACGGCGAGGCCTTCGCCACGCTTGCCGCCGAGGTACCCGAGCTGGCCATTGGCTGTGGCCGCCAGGCGGCCGGTGCGCTGCGCGAACTGCGCCGCCGTGGCACCAAGGTGGTCCAGATCCTCGACCCTCGCCTCAGCCCACGCCACTGGGACCTGCTGGTGGTGCCCGAGCATGATCGCCTGCGCGGCAGCAACGTGCTCACCCTGCTCGGCAGCCTCAATCCGGTCAACGATGACTGGCTGGCTTGTGGCCGTGCGGCCTTTGCAGCGTTCAGCGCCCTGCCCGGCCCGCGCACCGCGTTGCTGGTCGGTGGGCCGACCCCGCACGCACCGTGGCACGAACCGGACATGGTGCAGGTGTTCCAGCAGCTCGCCTCACAACTACGCGCAGAGGGAGGCAGCCTGTTGGCCACCACCTCGCGACGCACGCCACCAGCCTTGGTCGGAGCGTTGCGCAGTGCGTTCGCCGATGTGCCGAATGTGATCTGGGGCGATGGCGGCGACGGCGTGAATCCCTATGCCGGGCTGCTCGGCTGGGCCAACCGTGTGGTGGTCTCGCCGGATTCGGTGAACCTGCTCTCTGAAGCGTGCGCGACGCGCATGCCGGTCGCCGTAGCCCTGGCCGACCAGGCGCAGGGGCGGCTGGCGCACTTCCAGCACGCACTGCGCGAACGCGGCCGGTTGCAGGCGCGCTGGCTGGATTGGCAGACGCAGGGCCGCATCGAGCCGCTGCGCGAGACCACGCGCGTTGCAGAGCAGGTACGTGCAAGGCTGGGGATTCAGGCCTGACGTGCTCGCACAGCGTTATGATGCGGCCGCGGCCGGTGCCGCCGGAGACTGTGTGACATGGATGTACCTTTCGCTGCCCGGATCAAACGCCTGCGCCCGCTTTTTCTTTGTGGCGCCCTGCTTGGCGCTGCGCTGACCGCGCAGGCCGAACCGCAGTGCGTGGAGCGTCATCCCACCCCGCAATCGTTGGCGGCGATGTTCGATGTGGCATTGACCGCCGGGGAAACACTCGACGCGCTGGACGGCGTGGACGTGGTGATCATCGCCCGCGGTGGCCAGGACCTCAGCAAGTACGGTCTGCGCCATAGCCACCTGGCCTTCCTGTTGCGTGAGGCCGATGGAAACTGGCGCGCGGTGCACCTGCTCAACCACTGCAAATCACCGCAGTCCGAGCTGTTCCGGGAAGGACTGAGTACCTTCATCGGTGAAAGTGGCAGCCATACCGATCTGCGCATCGGGGTGCCGACGCCGGCGGTTCGCAAGGCGTTGATCGCGATGCTGACCCCGCCGGCCATCCAGGCGCGTGCGCTGCATGAGCCCCGCTACAGCGTGGTCGCCTACCCGTTCCGCGACGAGTACCAGAATTCCAATCAGTGGGTGCTCGAGGTGCTGGCCGCTGCACTGGCGCAGGAGGACGACGGGACATTGCTGATCAAGCGTGCTCAGGCGCAGGTCTGGCTGAAGGAGCGCGACTATCGCCCCAGCACGTTGCATATCGGCGTGGCCAAGCGGCTGGGCGCGCGCTTCTTCGTGCCCAATGCTGCGGTGACCGATCATCCGGCCAGCGAACGCATCTCGGGCAATTACTCGGTGGTGACCGTCGAGTCCGTGTTTGATTTCCTTGCACAGCGTCACGCGCTGCAGCAGGAACTCACCGTGGCCCACGTGCCGGTGGACGGCGCTGCGGCACCGAAACCATGAGCGCGTCATCCCCTACCCTCCCCAGGAACTGCGTCATGACGAAATCCCTTCTCTGCGCGAGCCTGCTCGCTGTGTCTGCGCTTACCTTGCTCCCTGCATCGGCCGGCAATCTCAACGGCAATCAGGCCTCGGGCGTGAGCGCGGTGATCAGCGTCTACACCGTCTCGTTCATTGCCGCCTCGCCGGTGTTGCTGGTGGCCAAGGGGTCGCAGAGCGTCCGCGAAGGTTCCAAGCGCACCAAGCCTGATACCGGCAAGGCCGCGCCGCTGCCACCGATGGCCGTGCAGCAGATCGATCGCCAGCCCGACGGGGGTTTCCACGTTGCGCTGCAGCGGCCTGACGCCCCCGATGCGACCGCGCTGATCGACTGGCCGGCACGCGCGGACAATCCTGCCGCGACGCTCAAGGTGGGCGATGTGCTGCATTTCGAGCCGACCGAGGTTGGTGCAGGCTGGACCGTGAAGGCCGCCGACGGTGCGGCGTTGGCGTTCCTGCCGACGCCCGACGCGGCCGCCGGACAATCCAGCGAGCGCTGGTAAGCGCCGGTTGCCCTCTCCTCTTTCTGTGAACGGAGTGATCAGATGAAACCGCTCTCCCCGCGCGTCATCGCCCCGGTACTGGTCGTGGCGCTGTTCGCCGCCAGCCTGCCGGCCCAGGCGCAGTACTCCGTCTATCGCCACCCGGTCGCCAGCAGCGTGGCGGTGACCTCGGTGGTAAGTCTGGTCGTCGTCACCGCGCCGATCTGGCTGACCTCGGCCGGGATCGGCAAGCTGCACGACGGATCGGTCCAACGCAGCCGGGCGCGCGTCGCCCGCGCGGAAAAGGCCGGCCCGCTGCCGCCGCTGACCGTGGAGCGGATCGAGCCCCAAGCCGATGGCGGCTTCCAGGTGGCGCTGAAGAACCCCGACGCGCCAGACGACCTGGCACTGCTGCAGTGGCCGGCCCGCAGCGACACGCCCGCGCCTGCCGTGGCAGTGGGCGATGTGCTGGCCTTCGAGCCGACGCCGGCCGGTGCCGGCTGGACCGTGACCGCGGTCGACGGTGCAGCCCTGGCCTTCCTGCCGACTACCGACGCTGCCGCCAGCAACCTGAGCGAACGCTGGTAGGCAAACCGGCCCGGGCTGGCCCTGGGGTGGCCAAGCCCGGATAATCCGCCGCTTCCCTCACTCCCCGGCTCGCCATGTCCGCGCGTCCTGCCATTGCCTTTGCCCCGTTGACCGTGCCGTCGCTGCTGCTGGCGGTGCTGGCCATGGGCGTGGTGGTGCTGGGCAGCAACGTGCTGGTGCAGTACCCGATCAACGACTGGCTGACGTGGGGTGCCTTCAGCTACCCGGTGGCGTTCCTGGTGAGCAACCTCATCAATCGCCGCTTCGGCCCGCAGGCCGCGCGCAAGGTGGCCTGGGCGGGCTTTGCGCTGGCGGTGCTGCTGTCGATCTGGATCGCCACGCCGCGGATCGCCGTGGCCTCGTGCCTGGCCTTCATCGCTGCGCAGCTGCTGGACATCACCGTGTTCGACCGGCTGCGCCGCGGGCACTGGTGGCGCGCGCCGATGGTGGCGACCACCTGCAGCGCGACGCTGGATACGACGATTTTCTGGAGCATCGCCTTCGCCGGTTCCAGCCTGCCGTGGGTGAGCTGGGCGCTGGGCGATCTGGCGGTGAAGCTGACGATCGGCGTGTTCCTGCTGGCGCCGTTCCGCGCGCTGCTGTGGAAGATGGCGCCGCGCGCGGTGTGACATTGGGCGCCGATCGCCCACTACCGGTGGCAGAGCACCGCGAGGCCATGCCCGGACAAACCGCCGTCAGCTCACAACGTCGATCCGCACCTGGAATGGCAACCCCGCCGCATCGCTTGCCGCGATGATCATCGCGCGCGCCGCTTCCAATGCGGGCGTGGGTGGTGCCAGGCGCGGGCGGCGGTCCAGCGTGCAGGCCAGGCCCACATCCAGCAGCGCCGCATGCGCCTCGTGAAGGCCATCGCGGGTGCCGCCGGGCAGCCAGGCGATGTCGGCGAGTGCATCGATCAGGCTCGGGGTATCGCGCGGCAGCACCACCTGCGGGTGCGTGCCGGCGCTGTCGAGTACGCCGGTCTGCAGCAGGAATTCGAGATCGACGATGCCGCCCGCGCCCTGCTTGAGATCGAGCCGTGCGGCATCGCTGCGGTCCAGTTCGGCACGCATGCGCGCCCGCATCTTGAGCACGTCGGCGTAGAGCACCGCGTTGTCGCGCGGGCGCGCCAGCGTTTCCGCGCGCACCCGTTCGAAATCGGCCAGCAGCGAGGCATCACCGGCGATGGCGCGGGCCCGTACCAGTGCCTGATGCTCCCAGGTCCAGGCACGTTCGCGCTGGTATTCGGTGTAACTCGCCAGTGAGGACACCAGCGCGCCTTTGCCGCCATCCGGGCGCAGGCGCACATCGATGTCGTACAGGCGGCCGGCGGCGGTGACCGCGCCAAGCATCGCCATCACCTTCTGCGCCAGGCGCGCGTACCAACGGCCGGGATCCAGTGGACGCGGGCCGTCACTGCTGTCCTGATCGGCCGGATGGTCGTGCAGGAAGACCAGATCCAGATCCGAGCCGAAGCCCAGCTCCAGTCCGCCCAGGCTGCCGTAACCGATGATCGCGAAACGCCCGCCGGGAATGCCGCCATGCTGGCGCTGCATGTCGGCCTGCACCAGCGCGAGCACGGTGACGACGACAGCTTGGGCGAGTTCGGCCAGTTGCCGGGTCGTATCGACAGCGCGCTGGCGGCCATCCAGCGTGGCCATCGCCATGCGGAAGCTCAGCGCCAGCCGCGTCTCGTTGAGCAGGCGCAGCGCGGCCTCGGGATCATCGATGGTCAGCGCGATATCGCACTCGGCCTGCATGCCTGCCGCATCCGGCATCGGCCCGGAAACGCGCACATCAAGCAGTTCGTCGAGCAGCAGAGGATAGGCGGCCAGACGCTCGGCCAGCAGTGCACTGCGTGCAAGCACGTCGACCAGGCGCGCCAATGCACTGGGTTGTTCATCGAGCAGGGCGAGATAGCTGGTGCGGCGCAGGATCGCCTGCAGCAGACCGAGTACGCGCTTGAGCGCGGCATCCGGCTGCGGTGAGCGCGTGGCTGCGTGCAGCAGCGCCGGCAGCACGCGGTCCAGGCGCGCACGCGCGGCGTCGGACAGCGACTTCACCCCGGAGCTCTGCGCGAAATCACGCAGCGATTGATCGGCGCTGCCGGCGTCGAAGAAGCCGGCCTCGGCCAGCACCTCGGCACTGCCGTTGTCGGGCAGCCCACGCCAGTAGCTGGCCAGCGCATCCGGCGCTGCCTGGCCACGGCGCGGTGCGAGCAGCGCGGCGAACTCGGTGCTGACCCGCGCGCGCTGCACATCGAGCGCGGCAACCAGCGCCTCCCAGTCTTCGTAACCAAGCCCGGCGGCGATGCGCAGGCGGTCCGTGGCGTCGGTGGGCAGCGCGTGGGTCTGTGCGTCACGCAGCATTTGCAGGCGGTTCTCCAGGCGACGCAGGAAGCCGTAGGCATGCAGCAGGTCGGCGCCGTCCTGTTCGGCCATCTGGCCGGAGGCGACCAGCGCCGGCAGCGCGTGCAGCAGGCGGCGCTCGCGCAGCGGCGCTTCGCGACCGCCACGGATCAGCTGCAGGGCCTGTGCGAGGAATTCGATTTCGCGAATACCGCCGGGGCCGCGCTTGATGTCGTCGTGCATTTCGCGACGCGACACTTCGGCGGTGATCGCGGCCTTCATGTCGCGCAGGCCATCGAGTGCGGTGAAATCCAGATAGCGCCGGTAGACGAACGGGCGCAGTGTCTGCAGCCACGCTTCGCCCGCCGCGATGTCCCCGGCGACGGCGCGCGCCTTGAGCCAGGCGTAGCGCTCCCAGTCGCGGCCTTCGCGCTGGAAGTACTGGTCCATGCCGGCGAACGACAGCGCCACGCGGCCGGCGTTACCGAACGGGCGCAGGCGCAGATCGACGCGGTGGCTGAAGCCATCCACGGTGGTGTCATCCAGCAGCCGCGCCAGGCGCTGGCCGAGGCGTGCGAAATACTCTTCGGCCGCCAGCGGACGCGCACCGTCGGATTCGCCGCCCTGCGGGTAGGCGTACACCAGATCCACATCAGAGCTGAAATTGAGTTCGCCACCGCCGAGCTTGCCCAGCCCGAACACAACCAGCTGCTGTGCACTTCCGTCGGCAGCGCGGACCACGCCATGGCGGCCGGTGAATTCCTGCTCCAGCGCGGTCAGCGCCAGTTGCAGGCACGCCTCCGCCAGGTGGGTGGCGCCGGCCAGCGTCGCAGGCACGTCATCCTGCCCGGCCAGGTCGCGCCAGATCAGGCGGGTGGAGGCGGCGGTGCGGTAGCGGCGCAGGCGCTGCTGCCATTCGCTGGGCTGCAGCGGATCCAGTTCGGGCAGGGGCAGCGGTGGGCAGCCGTCCTGGGTGAGGTGGGACAACAGCGCCGGCTGGCGACACAGCGTGTCGATGGCGAAATCGCTGGTGACGGCCAAGGCGCGCACGGTGTCCAGTACGGGAGCCGGCGGCGGCCAGTGGCCGGCCTCGGTCAGCGACAGGGCCAGGCGCGCCAACGCGCGATCAACCAGGGGAACAAGGGCGTCGGGGACGCGCGCGGGCGCGGCGAGATCGGAAATCGGCATGGGGGGATTATGTGGCATCGCGGCGTGGTGGTCCCCGGCCAGGTGCCATCGCGGTAACGCGGTCATCCACCGGCGGGTGACGCATCGTTGAGCGGCGCGGCGTGCCTTTTACCGAACGGCGGGAATAAAAAAGCCCGCTTGCAGCGAACTGCCAGCGGGCTCTGCTCCCTCCCCCACGTCGGGATGCAGGTCGATCTTCTAGGGTCGGCGGAGAACTTGCACGCTGCACTGCAAAACAATACTTGCGGGTACAGAAGTAGGCGGCAAACCTGAACAGGGAGGCGCGGATGTGAAAACGCCATCCCACCAAGGTAGAACCCCTGCCGCTGCATGGATCGCCGATAATGGGGATCCCCCCAGAAACGTTGTCGTCATGTCTGTCGATCGCATTGCAAACGCGCGTCTGCGTGACCGCGTTGTCTCCGCTGAAGCTGCCGCCGCCCTGATCCAGCCGGGTGAAACCGTCGCCATGAGCGGCTTTACCGGTTCAGGCTACCCCAAGGCGGTGCCGGTCGCGCTGGCGCAGCGCATCGAGGCGGTGCACGCCCAGGGCCTGCCCTTCCAGATCAGCCTGATGACCGGCGCCTCGACCGCGCCGGAACTGGATGGCGCGCTGGCCAAGGCCGATGGCATCGCGATGCGCATGCCGTTCCAGAGCGACCCGGATGCGCGCAACCGCATCAACGAGGGCAAGCTGGATTACATCGACATCCACCTCAGCCATGTCGCCCAGCACGTGTGGTTCGGTTTCTACGGCGACATCGACACGGCGGTGATCGAGGTCTCGGCGATCCGCGAAGATGGCTCGCTGGTGCCCTCCACCTCGGTCGGCAATAACAAGACCTGGCTGGACCTGGCCAAGAAGGTGATCGTCGAGGTCAACGAATGGCAGCCGGCCGGCGTGGACGGCATGCATGACATCTACTACGGCACCGCGCTTCCGCCGCACCGCAAGCCGATCCCCTTGGTGCACGCCAACGACCGCATCGGCGAGACCGCGCTGCGCTGCGACCCGGACAAGATCGTGGCGGTGGTGCGCACCAACGGCCCGGACCGCAACAGTCCGTTCAGCCCGATCGATACCACCAGCGAGCAGATCGCGCAGTACCTGATCGAGTTCCTCAAGCACGAAGTGGCCAAGGGCCGCCTGCCGGCCAACCTGCTGCCGCTGCAGAGCGGCGTGGGCAACATCCCGAACGCGGTGCTGGCCGGGCTGGCCAAGAGTGGTTTCCGCGATCTGAGCGCGTTCACCGAGGTGATCCAGGACGGCATGCTCGACCTGCTGCGGGATGGCGTGCTGAGCTATGCCTCGTGCACCGGCTTCGCGCTGAGCCCGCAGGCGAACGAGACCTTCAAGGAACACATCGATTTCTACCGCGAGCGCATCATCATGCGCACGCAGGAGATCTCGAACCACCCGGAGCTGGTACGCCGCCTGGGCTGCATCGGCATGAACGGCATGATCGAGGCCGACCTGTACGGCAACGTCAACTCGACCCACGTGATGGGCAGCCGCATCATGAACGGTATCGGCGGCTCGGGCGACTTCGCGCGCAACGGCTTCCTGTCCGCGTTCCTGAGCCCCTCGACGGCGAAGAACGGCAGCATCTCGGCGATCGTGCCGATGGTCAGCCACGTGGATCACACCGAGCACGATGTCTCGGTGATCGTCACCGAACAGGGCCTGGCCGATCTGCGCGGGCTGACCCCGCGCAAGCGGGCGCGGGTGGTGATCGACAACTGCGCGCATCCGGATTTCCGCGATCAGTTGAACGACTACTTCGACCGCGCCAGCCGCGAGAGCTATGGCAAGCACACCCCGCACCTGCTGCCGGAAGCCTTGTCGTGGCACCAGCGCTGGCTGGATACCGGGACGATGAAGGCGTAATCGTCCAAGGGTAGTGCCGGCCGCTGGCCGGCACCTTCCGTCAGGCAGTACGCAGGCTCGCCAGCGACTCGGCCTGCAGCCGCTCGTAGATCGCGAACTCGTCCTCCACCTTCATGCCCAGCGCCTGCTCGAACGCATCACGGTTGGCATGCGCGGCATAGGCACGCTGTTCGTCGCCGCCCAGGTTGGACTGGAAGATGCCTGCGGCGCTGACCGGCAGAAAATCTTCGTAGACGATCGGGTCGGCGCTGGCCTGGCCAGCGGCGATCAGCGCTTCGGCCGGCAGGTCGCCGACTGCGGCCGGGGTGGCGCGGCCAGCATCGGTCAGGGTGTACCGGTAGTAGCCCAGGCCTTCGCGACGCAGGGTGTCGTGGTCATCCGGGAAGGCGGTGAATGCCGCCGCCAGACGCGTCGGATAGTCCTGGCCGGTACTGCCGGCGCCGCCGCTGTCGCGCGCCTGTGCAAGCAACTGGTCATACAGCGCGCGGCCCTTGGGTGTCAGCGCGAGGCCGCGCTGTTCGATCTCACCGAAACGCGCGGTATGCGTGCCGGCGTCGCCTGCATCGCCCGAGGGGAACTGCACGGTTTCTTCCAGCGCCTTGAAGCTGGTCTGGCGCAGCAGGATCGGGCAGCGGCGCGGTGGCGGGCCTTCGATCACGGCCTTGGCATCGATGCCGCGTGCAAGCATGCCGGCCTGCGCAGCGTCGATGTCCAGCGTGCGCGGGGTCAGGTGATTGATGTGCGGGCCGCGGAAGCTGACCACATCGGCGATCAGGCGGTGCGCGTCGTGCAGCGCGTGGTAGGTGGCGAGCGAAACCGTCGCATCGCCATGCCAGCGGAAGGTCTCCAGCGCTTCGATGACGAAGCGGCGCGCATCGGCTTCATCCAGGCCACCCTCGCGTTCTGCCTGTTCGATCAGGGCCAGCGCGGCATCGGTGAAGATCCGGCGCTGGGCGAGGATGGCAGCGGACTGCTCACGCAGCGCGACGTTCTCGATCAGCTCCAGCCGCAGCAGCGAGGTGAACACGCGGAACGGGTTGCGCGCCAGCGCCTGCGCGGTGCGTGGGCGGAAGGCGGTGGAATGCACCGGCACGCCGGCCACCGAGAGGTCGTAATACCCCACCGGGTACATGCCCATCAGCGCGAACAGGCGGCCCAACGTCGCCAGTTCCCCGGCAGTGCCGACCCGGATCGCGCCATGGCGCTCCTGGTCGAGGCGGGCGCGTTCGTCGGTGCGGTCCAGCTGTTCGGCCAGCGCCGGGTTGGCAGTCAGCACGGCGTCGTTGATCTCGGCCACCAGGTCGACCAGCGTGCCGTACAGCGGCACTTCGGTGCGGTACATGGTGGACATCGCCTGGGCGAACAGGCTGCGGATATCGTCGGGTGAAACGAAACGGTCGGTGCTCATGACGTACTCGGCAACGGGTCACGGGTAGGGACAGCAGTCGGCCATTGTCGCCGAGGCGGTGGCGCGCGGCGATCTGCACAGCAGCAAAGGTGAGCGACAGAGTAGCGCCATGCCATGCGTGGCTGCGCGGTGCATCATCGCGTCAGCGCGTCGCTGCGGCCGGTTCCGGATTGGCCGCCGCACGCTGGCGCTGCTCGCGGTTGCCGAGCTGGCGCTGCAGCGTGGCATCAAGGGTTACCGGGCGATCCCAGTGATCGTGGCTGGCGACGATGGCATGGCGCAGCGCGCGCCAGTGCAGGTTGGTCGGCGTGACCGGAAGCTCGGCGACCACGGCTTCCCAGCGCTTGGCCTCGCCCTCCTCCGGCACCTCGCGCGACCATTGCTGCACGCTCTCGCGGCAGGAACGTTCGATCACGTGGGCCCAGAAACAGGCGAAGTAGATGTCGCCCGCCTGCCAGCCGTGGGTGTGCATCAGCGCGGCGATGTAGCCGCGCGAGACCCCGGCGTAGCGCGAGACTTCATCCAGGAAGCTATCCGGGTAGCGCTCGGCGTAGTGGTTGATGTCCTGCAGTTGGGTATCCACCCAGGCATCCCCGGTGTCCACCACGTAGGCGGCGGACTTCTCCGGGGTCTGCTCGGCCGCCGCCGCCCAGGGCAGCATCAACAGCAGCGCGAGCAGCCCGGCGCGCATCATCCGGCCTGCGCCGCCTTGGCTTCGATGGTGCGCAGCGCCTGCGGCCACTCGAAGGCGGTCGGTGCATCGACCATGCGCGGCTCGTCATCGGCCACGCCGTGCTGGGTCTCGTGCGCCCAGGTCACTGCGTACGGGGTATGGATACCCCAGCCGCCCAAGGTGATCACCGGTTCGATGTCCGAGCGCAGCGAATTGCCGACCATCACGAAGCGCTGGATTGGCAGATCGAACTCTTCCAGCACGCGGGCATAGGTTTCCGGGTCTTTCTCGGAGACGATCTCGATGCGCGGGAACAGGTCGCGCAGGTTGGCCACCTTGATCTTGGCTTCCTGATGGAACAGGTCGCCCTTGGTGATCAGCACGACCGGGTAGTCGCGGGCGATCTCGGTGACCGACTCACGCACGCCGTCGATCAGCTCGACCGGGTGGCGCAGGGTGTCGTGGCCGATATCGAGCATCTGCTGCAGATCGCGGGCGCTGATGGTCTGGTTGGTGATTTCGATCGCGGCTTCGACCATCGACAGGGTCATGCCCTTCACGCCGTAGCCGAACACGCCGAGGTTGCGCTGCTGCACTTCCAGCAGATGGCGCGCGGTCTGGGTGTCGTGCACATCGATGTAGCGCGACAGGATGTCCAGATAATCCTGCTCGGCCTTGCGGTAGTAATCCTCGCTCTTCCACAGCGTGTCATCACCGTCAAAACCAACCAGGCCGATAGCGCCTTGCGGCGTGGGCAGGGAAGTCATCATCGGCCAAGGATACCAACAGCGGGCCAGCGGCCCCACCCCGGCGGCGCACAAAGAAAGGGCGACCGAAGCCGCCCTTTCCCCCTCACTGCGCTACCGGTGTCCCGGTCCTTACTTGCTCTGCTGGGCGCCGTTGCCGGCCGGCTTGCCCTGCTGGGCGGCCACATACGCCTTGTACTCATCCGGCGAGAGCTCGCCGTCCTTGTTGGTGTCGGCCTGGTCGAAGACCTGGGCCAGACCCGCGTTCACCTGGGCCTCGGCCTTGCTGATGGTGCCGTTGCCGTCGGTATCCACGCTGGCCCACGTCTGGCCACCGCCACCACCGGCCTGCGCGGAGGCCTGCGCTGCGGCGTTGGCCGCGGTATCGGCTGCGTCACCGGCCTGCGCTGCCGCCTGCTGTGCCTGGGCGGCCTGATTCTGCGCCTGCGCGGCACTCTGCTGTGCCGACTGGGCCATCGCCGGAATGGCCAGCACACTGCCTGCGGCGACGATCAGGGCGATCAGGGGCTTGCGGTTGCGAATAGTCATTGGGGTGGTCTCCTTGGTAGGTATTGCGCGGCCTGTTGTTTCCGCACGGCCCCACACTGCCACCCTGTTTGTGAATCGATATTGGGCCTCAACCGCCCTGCGCACGCGGTCTTAACCACCCCCACGAAAGCGTGCATTACCGCGGTGGTTAGCCGCAGGTGAGCGGTTGGTAATGCGCCCATTCATTGGCCCCGGATTTAACCGGATGCGAACGCAATCTCACGCGGTGTTGCTGTTTTTTTCGCCTGAGCGGGAACTGAATACAAGCCAGCCCAACGCAACACCACCGATCGCGCCGGCCACTTCGAGCACCACGCGCGAGCCCAGCTCGTTTGGATCATGAATACCGGCCAGGAACAACCGCGCATACAGCGGCGACTCCAGCCGCATCATGCCCATGTAGAAGAGATTCCACGCATCGATGCCGGCCGAAGCCACCACCGCGATCACGCAGGCCCAGCCGATCGCATGCCCGTCGGTCCAGCCTGCCCAGCGGCACAGCCGGTGCCACAGCGCATACACCAGCAGTCCGACCAACAGCGCGATCAGCCCTGCCTCCAGCGTTCCCAGCAATCCGAAGTGCAGTGGCAGGTTCATCGTGGTCCGATCAGGCGGTCAGCGCACAGTGTAACGGCGCGCCTCAGCGGACCGGCACGTCGTAGGCGGTGCTCGGCGCGGGCTCGGGCTGCAGGGTGAAATGCCACCACTCCATCGGGTAGTTGGCGAAGCCGCGGCGAGCCATTGCCTGGCGAAGCTGCTGGCGGTGGCTGCGCTGGGCCGCGCTGATCTCCGGCGCGTCGGTATGCGCGCGCGGGCCGAAGAAGTCGAAGTCGGTCCCCATGTCCACAGGGGCGCAGGATCCGCTGCGGCAATCGAGCAGGGTCAGGTCGACCGTGGCAGCCCGGCTGTGGCCGGAGGTCTCGGCGATGTAGTCGCCGAGCAGGGCCGGCTTGTCGATGTCCGGGTACTGCTGCGCCTTGCGCGACCGCTCCGTGGGATCATGTGCCCAGGCGACGAAGGCCGTCACGGCGTGGGCCGGCCGGTAGCAATCGTAGATCCGCAGCGCGAACCCGTCGGCACGCAGGTCGGTCTCCACCTGCGCCAGCGCGGTGGCGGCCGGAGCGAGCAGATAGCACTTGGGCGCGTCATAGCCGGGCACGCGCTGGCCGGTGAAATTGTCCGGGCCGGCGTAGCGGATGTCCTGCTCGATCGCCGGTGCCAGTGTGCGGATGTCGACCAGCCCGGCCTCGGCGACATCGCGTGCGGGCGAGACCGTGACCGCCGGCGCCGCGGCGTGGGCACTGCCGACCAGCAGCGCCAGCAGCAGCGCGCTACGGACAATCGCCGATGCGGGTGAAGTGCAGGTCCTGGTAGTCATAACTGAAGTCGATCTCCGGATCGATCGCGGCCAAGGTCAGGGTGGGTGGCGTACCTGGCTGCAGCTGCAACCAGGGCTCAGCATCGGCCCCGAGCGTATCCCACTGCACCAGCCAGCGCGCGCCGAGCTGCATGACCTGGCCGCGCAGCCTCGGCGACTTGGCCACGCTGAAGCGCAGCGTGCCCTGCTGCGGGCAGAGCAGGGCCTCGCCCAGCCATGGATCGCGATAGCGGCCCTGCGCGGCCGCCGTGGTGCGAAGCGGGGCCGGACGACGCGCACGGGTATCCGGGCGCACCTGCCCGGCCTCGCGGCGCCCGGCGCGCTCCTGCGCGAGCAGGGACAGATAGTGCTCCACATCTGCACCGTCATCCGGCGCGGTGTAGTGCTTCAACGCCGCCTGCATCAGCGCGGTGCGTGCATCTTCGGCGTCGCTGTTGATCAGGATCACCACGCCCACCTTGCGGTCCGGCAGCAGCGCGAGCGAGGAGTACATGCCCGACAGCGTGCCGGTATGGGCCACCTTCCACTGCCCGTCCATGTCCGACAGGCGCCAGCCATAGCCATAGGCGGAGACGTGCGCGTCGTCCCAGCGGCGCTGCCGCTCGCCCAGTGGCATCGGCATGTGCGCGGTCCACAGCGCGCGGCGCTGCACCGCGCCCAGCCACCCGGGTACGCGCGCGGGATCGAGCAGCACCTGCATCCAGCGGGTCATGTCGCGCAGGCCGCAACGGATGCCGCCGGCGGCCATCGAAGTCAGATCGGGGCTGAGGTCGCCATCGGCACCGCGCACCACGCTGCGACCGTCCTTCCGTGTATGCGGCTGGGCAACATTGCCGACCGCCGTGACCGACCACGCGCCGACCTGGCAGCGATCCATCCCCAACGGCACGAAGACCTCCTCGCGCAGCAGTTGATCGTAGGGCTTGCCGCCGGCGGCAGCAGCGACTTCACCCGCCACCACATACATCAGGTTGTCGTAGGCATAGCCGCTGCGGAAGCTGGTGACCGGCTTGAGGTGGGCCAGCCCGGCGATGATGTCCTGCCGGGTAAAGCGGTTCGGCTCAGGCCACAGCATCAGATCGCCCGCCCCCAGGCCCAGGCCGCTGTTGTGAATCAGCAGATCGCGGACCTGCATCTGCTGCGTCACCCATGGGTCATGCATGCGGAACTGCGGCAGGTACTTGATGACCGGGTCGTCCCAGCGCAGGAGACCGCGGTCGACCAGCCGGGCCAGCAGCGCGGCGGTCATCGCCTTGCTGTTGGAGGCGATCTTGAACAGGGTGTCCGGGTTGATGGCCTCGCCCTGCCCGGCCTGGCGATCACCACGGGTGCCGGTGAAGACAACTTCCCCGTCTTCGACCACGGCCATGGCGATGCCGGGCAGGTGTTCATGGGTGACAGCCTGATCGAGCAGCCGATTGAAGGTGTCGGCCGGATCGGCTGCCCATGCGCTGGGCGCGATGGCCAGGGTGCAGGACAGGCCAAGCGTGAGGAGGCGGGATGGGATACACGGTGAGGTGCGTGACTGCATGGAGTCCCTCGTCATGACCGGAGCGCGTGCAACCGAAGCCGCCCGTGGAAGGCAGGTGCCGACCCACTGTCGGCACCTGCCACGTACGCGCCGGATCAGAAGTTCCAGGTCACCATCAGCTGCGTGTAGCGCGGTGCCTGCCAGCGGGTGCCGGTGTTGAAGGTGTTCTCGCGCACCTGGCCCGGCTGGGCCTCGTAGCGCTGGTGCACGTTGATGACGGTCTGGTTGTTGAACAGGTTGTAGACCGACAGGCGTGCGCTCAGGTCGATGCCCTCCACCGGCAGGCGCCAGGTGACGTTGGCGCCCATGGTCCACGTCCACGGCAGGCGACCGAAGGCACCACGGGGGCTGTACTCGAACTGGCGCTGGTCATACGGCCCCGAACAGTTCGCCACGCACAGCCAGCCTGTGCCGCCGCCGCTGCCTTCGCTGGAGGTGCTGCCACCGGCGACCGTATCGTTGGGCCACATCACGCCGAACGCCGTGATCGGGCCACCGGACAGTACCTGCAGCGTGGTGCCGAACGACCACTGCTCGTTCAGCGCATAGGCGGCGCGGAACTTGAACTGATGGCGGAAGTCGTTGAACAACGGCCCGTAGCGCTGGTTGTTGGACGGATGATCCCAATGCTGGACCATGCCGGTGTCGCCGTAGTTGGTGTCCGAGTTGACCGGGCCTTCGAAGTTGCCGTCGCTGCGCGACCACAGGTAGGACGCGTTGAACAGCCACTTCTCGTCCCACGCGCGATCGATCTGGAACTCCAGGGCCTTGTAGGTGCGCTTGGGCTTGGAGTAGCCGACCACCTCCAGGCTGCCGCCCTTGCGGTAGCCATCCTTGGAGGTATCGATGGTGATCCAGCCCTCGGTGGCGCAGCCGATGCTGGAGTCGCCCCAGATCGTCAGGCTCTCGCCCGGGTTGGCGATCGGCCACAGGGTGGTGCCGGTCGGCCCGCACGGGGTGTGGTTGATGCGCATGTCATCCAGCGCGCGGTCCATCTTGCGGTAGGTCGCGTTGACGCCCCACGACCACGCCTGGTTGATCATGGTCTGGAAGCCGAGGATGTACTCATCCTGGTAGACCGCCTTCAGGTCCTTGTCCACGCTCTGCCGCAGGTCGGCCGCGCCGGTGTTCATGCGGGTATCGACCGGGCCGATCTGCTGGCCGATGACCGGCGCCATGTACGGTGCGCCGGTGACCGGGTTGGCCTGCTGCTGCCAGCCGTTGAGCATGTAGTAGGAGTACTCGTCGGTGAGGCCACCGGCGAAGTTGACGTTGATGTTGTTGGTCACCGGCAGGTAGTAACGGCCGGCGTTGCCGAACAGCTTGGTGCTGCCATCGCCCTTCATGTCCCAGGAGAAGCCGAAGCGCGGTGCGATCAGGTCATCCATCTTGATGAAGGCGTCGCCATCGGCGGTGCGGTTCTCGAAGCGGTCCCAGCGCACGCCGAGGTTCAACATCAGGTTCGGGGTGATGTTCCAGATGTCTTCCAGGTAGAAGGCGTTGGCCTCGGTCTCGAAGGTGCCACCGGAGACGCGGTTGCGCGCGCGCAGCATCTCGGTCACGCCTGCGGGAACATAGGCATTGGCGCCGTCCCATACCTCATCACCCGGGCGGGCCACGTAGGCGGTATAGCTGAGCTGGGTCGGGCCCGGGTAGCGGGTGGACTGCTCGGTGGTCATCAACTCACGGTCCACGCCGAAGCGCAGCAGATGCGTGCCCAGCTGCCATTCGAAGTCCAGGCGGGCCACCTCGCGCGTGTCGTCGCGCTCGGCAACCGCGGCACCGGTAGGATGGCAGCCCGCGCGCAGGCCGTTGAGCTTGCCCAGGCGGGAGGCATAGCTGGCATCGGTGAACACCGGGCTGCACGCCTCATCGAGCGAGGAGTTGGTGAAGGCCCGCTGGTTGTTCTCGCCCACCATGGCGCGCGCGGTGAAGGTCTCGCCGAAGTGACCGGTGTACGTCGCCGACCAGTTCTTGCCGCCGGTCTCGGTGACCGAATCACCACCCCACGCGCCGATCTGGTCGTCATCCCAGTCGTAGTTGTACGCGCCGTTGGTGATCTCGCCTTCGTCGGAGAAGGCCAGCAGTGCCAGGCTGTGGTTGTCGTTGATGTTCCAGTCCAGCTTGGCGCCCCAGAAGCCGTTGTCGCTCTTGTTCTTGAACCAGCTCAGCGCATCGGAGGAGGTGTTGTGGCCGGTGTCGTTGCGGTCCTCATACATCGCGAACAGGAACAGCTTGTCCTTGATGATCGGACCGGCCCCCCACACGTTGGTCTTCAGGAACGAGTTGTTGTCGCGGCTTGCGTAGGAGTGCGGGGTGCCATCGCGGTGGAAGTGATCACGCGGGCTGGACCGCCATGCGCTGGGCTCGGCCGTCACCTCCACACCGCCCTGGAACTCGTTGGTGCCCGAGCGGGTGACCGCGTTGATCACACCGCCGGTGGAGCGGCCAAATTCGACCGAATAGCCGCCGGTCTTGACCTGGAATTCGTTGAAGAAGCCGAATGGCGCGCTGGAGAAGCCGCGGCGGGTATACATGTCGGTGACGTTCAGGCCGTTGATGAAGACCGCGTTCTCGGCCACCGAGGAACCGGCGAAGGACAGCCCCCCGAACGAGGAATTGCCGCCCACCACGCCCGGCGCCAGCAGCGCCACCGCCGACAGATCCTGCGCGACCGGCAGGCGCGAGAGCTCCTGGCGGTTCACGTTGAACGAGGTTTCCGTGGAATACACGTCCACGCGATTGACGACGCGGGTGCCGACCACCTGCAGCGCATCGAGGTTGACCACGCCGCCACTGCTGGCCAGGTTGACGGTGGTCGTACCACCGACCGCAACACTGACCGCGAACGGCTCGCCGAGCTTCTGGCCATCGCGGCTCACCTGCAGCTGGTAGTCGCCCACCGGTAGCTGGCCCAGGCGATAGCTGCCGTCGGCGCTGGCCGTCACTGTCCGGGTCAGGCCGGTCGCGTTGCTGACGACCGTGACCTGGTCACCGGCAGTGGCACGCCCCGCGACGGCACCGCTGACATTCTGTGCCGAAGCACTCATCGGTACCAGGCTGCCCAGACACGCCCCGAGCGCAACGCACAGCGCTGCCCGCTTGAATCGATTTACGTTCATTCCCTGCTCTCTCCTGCAGATGTGGAATCGTGGATACCGCCGTTTACCGCTTGGCCTCCAGTGGCACCACGTGCGACTGGACGTCGTAGTTCCATTGATCGAAATACAGGTTGCCGCCGGACCACTCGGCCTCGCCGCGCTGGGAATCCACCGTGTCCGACCGGAAGTGCTGCTTGGCCGGCACCAGTGGCTGGGCGTAGTCGTCGTTGAAGGCGATGCGATAGGCATCCAGCCCACCCAGATAGAAATCGCGCAGCGCGGGCTGCGGGCTGTCCAGGCGCCCGGTGGTGACATCCATCGGTACCCAGCCGTAGGGCGCCAGGTACAGCGCGCCCCAGTCATGCAGGTTGTTGTAGCCGACCGCATCGTCGGAATAGACCATGCCCGACTGCCAGCGCGCGGGGATGCCGTTCAGGCGCAACAGCGCAATCAGCAGCAGCGTCTGCTGCCCGCAGTCGGCGTGACCGGCGTGCAGCGCGTAGTCGCTGATGTTGGAGATCGTGGCGTACTCGCGGGCGCCGGCCCATGGAATCCGGTCCACGGCGTCGAACAGCTTCTGGACGATCTGGAAGGGATCGGTTTCGGTGCCGACCACCTGCTGCGAGAACGCGCGCAACGCCGGGGTGAACACCACGTGCGGCGCCTGCTCGGCGAGGTACGGCTTCAGCGCGGGATCGTCCGGCGTGGGCTGGACCCTGGCAGGATCGATCGTGATGTGCCGCGCGTACACGGTGACCGCGTAGCGGATCTGGAACTCGGTCGGGGTGCCGGCCACCGCCTTGCGTTCCAGGTAAGCGGTGCGTTGCAGCGCACTGTCAGGCGCCACCTGCGCGCCGGCAGGCGTACTCGCGACCCAGGTGATGTTTTCCTGCTGGCCGGCGATGACACGCGGGTAGGGAATCCATGCGCGGATGGTTTCCCCGGCCGGCACGGCATCGGGCTTGACCACCAGCGACTGGGTCACCTCGATGCGGCGCGGCACCAGACTGGTCGCGCCCGTAGCACGGGCGGCCGCGGCGATCTCCTCATGGTGCGGGTGCAGATGCTCATAGGGGCCCTCCTTCGGCAGCGGGGCCCCGGGTGCCCGCCGGGCGCGCGCCTCGGCGCTGATCCGGAACAGGTTGGACGGCGCGCGCTTGAAGTAGCGGCGCTGGCCATCGATATCCAGGTGTTCGATCAGGCCGGCAGAATCCCAGCGCGCGAATTCGTCATCGCGAAGGTCCGGAATCTGCTTGCGCAGCTGCGCCTTGGCCGCCGCCGCGTCCAGGGTGAAGTCCAGTCGCATGCGGCGCATCCGTTCGCGCTCGAAGGCATAGGCCTGACGCTCGGCATCCGGCAGGCTCGGATCCTGCAGGGCCGTGGCGATGTCGGCCTCGGCCTGCGCGAACGCACCGCGGTCGATGCCGGCGATCACGGTCGGCAACGCGACCGGCGCGGCGGCCAGCCCCCACGGCATCGCCAGCAGACCAGCGCACAGGCACCAGACAGCAGGCAGAGGCAATCGCGGTTTGCGCATCACAGGATCCACGGCGACACTTCCCAGGTGCGGGTGGGGTAATCGCTGTGTAACACGGGCCTGATAGCCGGTCAATAATTTATTCTTGCTTTCGCCGAAAAAAGGAATAAATATTCCTGACGCTTCCGAGGAGGGTGACCGCGTGATGATCCAGGCTTCCCCCCACCGCCCCGTGCGGTCCCGCTGGTTGCCGCGCGCCGTGCTGGCGGCGGTCCTTGCGGCCACGCTGGCACCTGCGTGGGCCGAGGCGCCGCGTGCCGCACCCGGCGCCGACTTCGGCGGGGTGATCGCCCTGCGCGAGGCCTATCTCGCGCCCGGCTTCTGGGCCGACCGCCTGCCCGATCCGGACCGCATGATCCTCGATCGCGCCGGTATCGCCGCACAGAACGCCCGCATGCGTGCCGAGGACACCTCGATCCACGATCTGCGCGCGTTGCCGGCGCAGCTGCCGCGCGAGCAGGTGCTGGGCAGCATCCAATCGCTCTCCAGGTGGCCCGAGCGCACCTTGTACGGCCAGGATGGCAAGACCATCAGCGACCGGCAGCGCAGCGAGACCCTGGCCAACCTGGCACTCGCCGCGGTTCCGGCGCAGCGCCCGCTGCAGTTTGGCCTGGTCACCCATCGCGCCGCGCTGCGCGCGTTCCCGACCGCGCTGCGGGTGTTCAGCAGCCAGGGCGACACCGACATCGACCGCTTCCAGGAGTCGGCTCTGTTCCCCGGCGACGCGGTGGCGGTGCTGCATGAAAGCGCTGACGGGCGCTGGCTGTTCATCACCAGCGAACGCTACTCGGCGTGGATCGAGAAGCGCTTCGTCGGCATCGGCGACGCCGACACCGTGCTCGGCTACGGCCAGCATGGCCCGTATCGTGTGGTCACCGGGGCCACCGCGTTCACTGCCTACACGCCGGAGGAGCCGCGCGTGTCGCGGCTGCAGCTGGACATGGGCGTACGCCTGCCGGTGATCGCCGACTGGCCGCTGGAGAAGACCGTCAACGGCCAGCAGGCCCACGCCGCGCATGTGGTGCAGTTGCCGGTGCGCGAGGCCGATGGCCGCCTGTCACTGGTGCCGGCGCTGCTGCCGCGCTCGCAGGACACCGCCGACGATTATCTGCCGCTGACCCCGCGGACGCTGCTGACCCAGGCCTTCAAGTTCCTCGGCGAGCGCTACGGCTGGGGCCACGACTACGACACCCGCGACTGCAGTGGCTTCGTCTCTGAGATCTACCGCAGCGTCGGCGTGTTGATGCCGCGCAATACCAGCGCACAGGCGGTCAGCCCGGCGCTGGACCGCATCGCCTTCAGCGCGAAGGACGGGAAAGCCACGCGCGACACGGCCGTCAAGCAGCTGCAGGTCGGCGACCTGGTCTACATCCCCGGCCACGTGATGATGGCGATCGGCCACATCGACGGCCGCACCTGGCTGATCCACGATACCGCCGGCGGTGGCTGGATCGGCGCGGATGGCAAGCGCGTGCAGGCCCACCTCAACGGCGTGTCGGTCACTCCGCTGGAGCCGATGATGGCCAGCGATACCGTGAGCTACATCGACCGCATCACCAACATCCAGCGCCTTCGGCCACAGACCCCCTGAATGAAGATCACCGACATCGAACTCGGCATGCTGCGCGTGCCGTTGAAGACCCCGTTCAAGACCGCGCTGCGCACCGTGGACACTGTCGAAGACGTGGTCGTGCTGATCCGCACCGACAGCGGCCATACCGGCTACGGTGAAGCGCCGGCCACGGCAGTGATCACCGGCGACACGCACGGCTCGATCATCGAGGCCATCGAGAGCTTCATCAAACCACGCCTGATCGGCGAGGACGTGGCCAACCTCAATCGGCTCTGCGGCCTGATCCAGACCTCGATGGAGCGCAACACCAGCGCCAAGGCGGCGGTGGAGATCGCGGTCTACGATCTGTGGGCGCAGCTGCACAACGCACCGCTGTACCGCATGCTCGGCGGTGGCGATCCGGTGATCACCACCGACATCACCATCAGCGTGGACTACATCGACAAGATGGTGGCCGACTCGCTCTCGGCGATCGAACGCGGGTTCGAATCGCTGAAGATCAAGGTCGGCAAGGACATCGGCCTGGACATCGAGCGGGTCAAGGCGATCCACGCCGCGGTGCAGGGCCGCGCCCTGCTGCGCCTGGATGCCAACCAGGGCTGGACCGCCAAGCAGGCCGTGCACGCGATGCGCGCGCTGGAAGAAGCCGGCGTGGTGCTGGAACTGCTCGAGCAGCCGGTCAAGGCCGCCGACATCAGTGGCCTGAAATACGTCACCGACCGCGTCAACACCCCGGTCATGGCCGATGAAAGCGTGTTCAACCCCGGCCAGGTATTCGACCTGATCCAGCAGCGCGCCGCCGACATCATCAACATCAAGCTGATGAAGACCGGCGGGTTGTCCAACGCGATCCGCATCGCCGACATCGCCGCGATCTACGGCGTGCCGTGCATGATCGGCTGCATGATCGAATCGAGCATCTCCGTGGCCGCCGCCGTGCACCTGGCCGTCGCCAAGAGCGACATCATCACCAAGGTGGATCTGGACGGGCCGTCACTGGGCCAGTTCAACCCGGTCACCGGTGGGGTCAACTTCAACGAATCGGAAATCACCATCAGCGATGCGCCCGGGTTGGGCATCACCGAGGTGCGTGGGCTGGAGATGATCACGCCGCGGCGGTGGTGACCGTTGTGTCCGCCTCGCCGGTCGCCTACGGTAGAGCCACGCCATGCGTGGCTGCCGTTCGCGCAATCCCACCTGCCGCAGCCACCCATGGGGTGGCTCTACCGGATCTGACGCCCTCCCCATGCCGCCCCTGGTGAAAATCCGCTCCGAGCGTGACCACATGTCGGCGATCGAACGCCGCATCGCCGACTTCATCCTCGACAACGCCCACCTCCTGCGCGATTACTCCTCCCAGCAGCTGGCCAGCGCCTTGGGCATCAGCCAGTCCAGCGTGGTCAAGTTCAGCCAGAAACTGGGCTTCAAGGGCTATCCGGACCTCAAGTACTCCATCGGCGAGGCCGTCGCCCGCGCCGGCAACGACCCGCACAGCCGCCCGCCGCTCCCAGAGGCCGCCAACGACTACACCCAGATCGCCGAGCGCCTGCGCGTGAGCAAGGCCGCCGCCGAGGAAGAAACCTGGCTGGCCAATCCCCAGGCCGACATCGAAGCGATCGTGCAGCTGATCGATGGCGCGCCCAAGGTGTTCGTCTACGGCCTGGGCGATGACGGCCTGTACGCCCGCGAATTCGCCATGCGCCTGTCGCTGCTGGGCATGCTTACCGTGCACCACGCCGACCCGATCCTGATGATGGCCAACCTCTCGGCCGCACGGCCCGGGGACGCGATGCTGGTGTTCTCCGAGTTCGGCAAGCTGCCACAGCTGTTCCAGCTGTCGCGCCAGTTCCAGGACATGGGCGGCAAGGTGGTGTCGATCACCCGCCACAGCGCCAACCCGTTGCGCGCCCATGCCGATGCCAGCCTGGTGCTGTGCGCGCATGACCCGGCGCCGCACGTGGCGCAACTGCTGTACCGTTCTTCCCTGCAGGCGCTGCTGGATTTCGTCTTCGTCCTGCTGTGCCACGCCAACCCGGACCGCCACCGCCAGCTCGGGGTGAACCTGGAACGGATCGAACATTTGATCGACAGCTGATCCTGGAGTCCGCCACGATGATGCCGCTGTTCCGTTCCGTCACCGCCGCCGTGATGCTGGTCATCGCCGCCCCCGTGTTCGCCGCCGCGCTGGAGGGCAGCACGCAGCTGGTCGTGGTCACCACCGAGGGCTGGGATGCCACCCAAGGCAAGCTGCAGGCCTTCGAGCGCACCGCGAAGGGCTGGCAGCCGCACGGCGCCGCCTTCGATGTCGCCGTGGGCCGCAGCGGCAGCGCGTGGGGCGAAGGGCTGCACCCGGCCCAGTCCGGGACGCCACGGAAGCAGGAAGGCGATGGCCGCAGCCCGGCCGGCATCTTCGCGATCGGCCCGGCCTTCGGCTATGCGCGCGGCGTCACCAGCGGCCTGCCCTACCAGCCGATGCGCGACACCAGTTACTGCATGGATGTACCGGACTCGCCGTACTACAACCGCATCGTCGACGCCGAGGTGGTCGGTGCCGATGCGGTGGAAGGCTCGACCGAACCGATGCGGCTGGACCTGCACAACAAGGGCGACGTGCGCTACCGCGAAGGCTTCGTCATCGAGCACAACCCGAAAGCGACGCCCGGCCGTGGCAGCTGCATCTTCGCCCACCTGTGGCGCACACCCGGTGAGGCGACCGCCGGTTGCACCGCGATGGACCCGGCGCGCATGACCACGCTGCTGGCGTGGCTGGACGCCAGCGCGCGGCCGCGCTTCGTACTGTTGCCGCGCGCGGAATACCAGCGCCTGCAGGCCGAATGGCAGCTGCCCGTGCTGGCCGGGAGCGTGCATTGAGCACCGCGCCGCCCGACCCGCAACTCGAACGCGCGGTCAGCCGCTGGCAGATCGTCGGCCTTTCGATCAACGATGTGATCGGCAGTGGCATCTACCTGCTGCCGGCGGCCACCGTCGCCCTGCTCGGTCCCTTCAGCCTGTGGGGGGTGGTCGCGGCCGGCATCGTGGTCGCCCTGCTGGTGCTCTGCTACGCGCAGGCGGCCAGCTATTTCGACGAGCCCGGCGGCAGCTATCTGTATGCGCGCGAGGCATTCGGCCGGTTTGCCGGGTTCGAGATCGGCTGGATGATCTGGCTCACCCGCATCAGCTCGGCGGCGGCGCTCAGCAACGCACTGGCCGATGCGGTCGCGCGCTTCTGGCCCTGGGCCGGGCATGACATCGGCCGTATCGCGGTCATCGTGGTATCGCTGGGCTTCCTCACCGCGGTGAACGTGGCCGGGGTGCGCTCGGCCGCGCGTACCGGTGTGATCCTGGTGATCGGCAAGCTGCTGCCGCTGGTGCTGTTCGTGGCGATCGGCGCGTTCTACGTGGATACCGACCTGGCCTTCTCCGGCGTACGCCCGGACCCGCACGATCTGCAGCGCATGGGCGAAGCAGCGCTCCTGCTGCTGTATGCCTATGCCGGTTTCGAAAACATCCCGGCCGCTGCCGGTGAGTACAAGAACCCGCGCCGTGATATTCCGTTCGCGCTGATCACCATGATCATCACCGTCACCGTGATCTACGGCGCAGTGCAGTTCATCGCGCAGGGCACGTTGGCCGGGCTGGCCAGTTCGCCGACGCCGCTGGCCGATGCCGCCGCCAGCTTCGGCGGGCTCACCCTCGCCCTGATCCTCACCGTGGGCGCAACGATCTCCATCCTGGGCACCAACAGCAACACGATGATGATGGGCCCGCGCTTCCTGTTCGCGTTGGCGCGCGATGGCTACGGGCCGAAGATCCTGGCGCAGGTGCATCCGCGCTTCCGCACCCCGGCGGCGGCGATCATCGCGCAGGGCCTGATCGCCCTGGCGCTGGCCCTGTCCGGTTCGTTCGTGCAGCTGGCGCTGCTGTCGATGACCACGCGCCTGTTCGCCTACATCGGCACGGCCGCGGCGGTGCTGGTGCTGGCGCGCCGGTTCCGTGATCGCCCTGGCGCGTTGAAGCTGCCCGGCGGACCGCTGATCCCGATCCTCGCACTGCTGTTGTGCCTGGCCTTGTTCGCCAGCGCGAGCTGGCAGAACATCGCGGCGGCAGGCATCGCCTTCGCGGTAGGCGCGGTCATCTATAAATTCCCGCGCCGCGATCACGACGGCTGAGCAGGTGCGCAGGTGAATGGCACTTGATGTGTCATTCACCTCGCCGGTCCATGGCGTTAACCCGGCTTTGGGTACGGTGAAGTCTCACCCAACCGGAGCCAACACATGAGCACTGACTATCAGATTCCCGGCCGGGTGCCGGAAGACGGTGTCCCGCGCCAGGCCGTATCGGATTACTGGCGTGAACGCTTTCCAAGCGAACCGTACTATGACAACAACCAGTTCTTCGATGACTACGAGCCGGCCTACCAGCTCGGCCATCGCACCCGCGCTGACGACATGATCCGCGCGTATGAAGAAGTGGAAGCCGAACTGCAGACCCGCTGGGCGCAGGAACATGGCCAGAGCAAGCTGAGCTGGGAACAGGCCCGCAATGCGGTGCGCCGCGGCTGGGATGAGTCCACCGCGCTGCGCCAGGCGCACCTGGACAAGGGCGTCCCGCGCGGCACCTGACGCGCACTCCTCGACCCACCTCCAGCGGCGGCCCTCGGGTCGCCGTTGTCGTATGGGCAGGACCTCTGGTCCACGCGGCGTTGATGGGCATGGTGTACAACAGGGGTTGGCCATCGCCTCCCCGACGGAGACTTCCATGACCCGCAAGCTCTTGCTTACCCTCGCCATCAGCCTCACCCCCGCCCTGTTCACCACCGCGTGTGTTGCTGCCGACAAGGTCGCCGCGCCAGCCGTGGAAAAAGCGCGGTGGCCGTTCGCCGCCACCGAATTCGCCCGTTTCAACGAGCCCTGGGCAATGAGTTTCCTGCCCGACGGCAGCCTGCTGGTCACCGAGAAGAAAGGCGCGCTGAAGCACTTCAACGTGCAGACCCGCAAAACCGCCACCATCACCGGCGTCCCGGACGTCGCCTACGGCGGCCAGGGCGGCTTCGGCGATGTGCTGCCGCACCCGGACTTCGCGAAGAACCAGTGGATCTATCTCAGCTACGCCGAAGAAGGCGACGGTGATACCCGTGGCGCTGCGGTTGCCCGTGCGCGGCTGGCGCTGGCGGCCGATGGCAGCGGCACGCTGGAAGACCTCAAGGTGATCTGGCGCCAGACCCCGAAAGTGAGCGGCAAGGGGCATTACGGCCACCGCCTCGCGTTCGGTCCGGACGGCAAGCTGTGGATCACGTCCAGCGAGCGCCAGAAGTTCGATCCGGCCCAGGACATGGGCGGCAACCTCGGCAAGCTGGTCCGCCTCAATGACGACGGCAGCGTGCCCGCCGACAACCCGTTCGCCTCGCAGGGCGGCGTGGCCGCGCAGGTGTGGTCGCTCGGCCACCGCAATGCGCTGGGCATCGCCTTCGATGCGCGCGGCAAGCTGTGGGTGCATGAAATGGGTCCGGCCGGCGGTGACGAGCTGAACCTGATCGAGCGCGGCGCCAACTACGGCTATCCGATCGTCTCCAACGGCAACCACTACGACGGCCGCGACATTCCCGACCATTCCACCCGCCCGGAATTCGCCGCGCCCAAGGTGACCTGGACCCCGGTAATCTCGCCGGCCGGTTTCATCATCTACAACGGCAAACAGTTCCCCAAGTGGGACGGCAGTGGCTTCATTGGCGGCCTGTCCTCCAAGGCGCTGGTGCGCGTGGCCTTCGACGGCGACAACGCCCGCGAGGCCGAGCGCTTCGACATGGGCGAGCGCATCCGCGAGATCGAACAGGGTCCGGATGGCGCGATCTGGCTGCTCGAAGACGGCAGCAACGGCAAGCTGCTCAAGCTCACGCCGAAAGCCTGAGCCAGACAGGCTGCCGGCGCATCGCCGGCAGCCTGCCCACCTCACGTGCGTTCAAGCGCTGCACGTGCTTACTGGATGGTCACGACCTTGACTTCGGTGCGGCTGCACGCCTGATCCAGGCACGCGCCGTTGAGCCAGACCTGGCCGTCGCCGATCATCACGCCCTGCTGGTTGACCATGACGTCGTCGAACTTCTGCGCGGCGATGGCCTTGCGCACGGCCGGGGTCAGGATGCGCTCGTAGTTGCGCTGGAACTCGCCGGGGCCGGTGATCCTGGCGCCATTGGCGATGTTCAACGGGAAACGCACTTCCTCGACCACGGCCGCGCGATCGCCGCCGTTGACCGCCTTCTGGAAGGCATTGAACACAGCTTCGTACTGGGCCGCGTCGCCAAGCACCTGATCGATGCGCTGGCGGACATCGCCGGTGCCAGCGCTGGTCGGCGCGGCAGGTGTGGCGGCGGCGTCCGCAGCAGGTGTCGTTGCACCGCCAGCGGAAGGCGCGTCGGCATCCGGCGCGGGGCTGCCGGCCGTGACCGCATCCGGCGACAGGCCCGAGGACGGCACGGTGTCACCCGGCGTCGGGCGGCCTTCGGGAATGGCGGTGGCCGGGCCTTGGGCGGGATCCGCAGCGGCGGTGTCAGCCGGCGGCGGCGACGACGGGCTGCAGGCGGCCAGCCACAGCGGGCTGGCCAAGGCCAGCAACAAAGGAGTACGGGACAGGCGCATGGGTGGCTCCATCGGTTTCACGAGGGAGCCAGCGTACCCGCCGGAACGTCAGCCGCCGATGATGGATACGGTAGTGCCGGCCGCTGGCCGGCACTACCGGATGAAGCGAGGCCGGCTCAGGCGGCCAGCAGCTCGAAGATCACCGGCTCGCCGCTGACCGACGAGGCGCACACCCAGAGCTCGAACTGGCCCGGCTCGGCGCGGAACACGCCATCGCGGCCGGTGAAGCCCAGTGCATGGCGATCCAGGGTGAAGGTCACCTCGGTGCTCTGGCCCGGCTGCAGCGCGATCTTGTCAAAGCCCTTCAGCTCGCGCACCGGCCGCACGCGGCTGGCCACGCGATCGTGGATGTACAGCTGCACCACTTCCTCACCTGCCACCGCACCGGTATTGGTCAGCGTGGTGGTGATGGTCAGGGTGTCGTCCCAGCCCAGCTGCGCGTTGCTCAGCTGCGGCACGCCATAGGCGAAGGTGGTGTAGCCCATGCCGTGGCCGAACGCGTACGCCGGCTCGTTCGGAATTTCGCGCCAGCGCGCCTTGAACTCCGACATGGTCGGCAGTTCCGGGCGACCGGTGCGCGGGTGGTTGTAGAAATACGGCTGCTGGCCCGACACCTGCGGGAAGCTCACCGGCAGGCGGCCGGACGGGTTGTAATCGCCGAACAGCACATCGGCCACGGCGTGCCCGGTCTGGGTGCCCAGGTACCAGGTGATCGCCACGGCATGGGCATTGCGCACCGCGCCCTGCAGGGCCAGCGCGCGGCCATTGCGCAGCAGCACGACCAGCGGCTTGCCGGTCATCGCCACCGCTTCGGCCAGCGCCTGCTGCGCCGGCGGCAAGGTGATCTCAACGCGCGACTGCGCCTCACCGCTGTAACGCTGCGGTTCGCCCAGGGCCAGCACCACCACGTCGGCACGCAGCGCGGCGGCCACGGCCTGTTCGATACCGTCCTGCACGGCCGCTTCCAGATCACAGCCCGGCACGATTTCCAGCAGTGCTTCATCGCTGATCGCCGCGCGGACGCCGGCTTCCAGGGTGACGTAGCGCGACTTGTCGCCGAACAGCGTCCAGCAGCCTTCGATGTTGTCGCGGTCCTGCACGAACGGCCCGATCAGCGCGATCTTCTGCCCAGCCTTCTTCAGCGGCAGCACCGACTCGGCGTTCTTGAGCAGCACGATCGAACGGCGCGCGGCATCGCGCGAGAGTTCGTCATGCGCGGCGATATGCGAGGTGTCCGCTTCGCGCACCAGATCCAGCGAACGGTACGGGTCGTCGAACAGGCCGATCGCTTCCTTCAGGCGCAGGATGCGGCGCACCGACTCGTCCAGCGTGGCCATCGGGACTTCGCCGCTCTCGATCAGGCCCGGCAGGTGTTCGGCATAGAAGCCGCTCTGCATGCTCAGGTCCAGGCCGGCGGTGAAGGCCTTGGCGGTGGCGTCGCGGTCATCGGCGGCGTAGCCGTGCGCGACCAGTTCCATGTCGGCGGTGTAGTCGGAGATCACCACGCCCGGGAACTTCCACTCCCCGCGCAGGATGTCGGTCAACAGCTCGGCATTGGCGCTGGCCGGCACGCCGTTGATGTCGTTGAAGGAGGACATCACGGTCAGGGCACCGGCTTCGAAAGCGGCCTTGAACGGCGGCAGGTGCACGTCGCGCAGGGTCTGCGGCGAGATGTCGACCATGTTGTATTCCATGCCGGCCATCACCGCGCCGTAGGCGGCGAAATGCTTCGGGGTGGCCAGCAGTGCATCGGCGGCGCGCAGGTCCGGGCCCTGGAAACCGCGCACGCGGGCGGCGGCGAACGCACAGCCCAGCACCACGTCTTCACCGGCGCCCTCGGCGCCACGGCCCCAGCGCTGGTCGCGGGCGATATCCACGGCCGGCGCATAGGTCCAATGCAGGCCGGCTGCCGTCGCTTCCACCGCGGTGGCGCGGGCGGTGCGCTCGGCCAGGTCCGGCTCGAAGCTGGCGGCCTCGCCCAGCGGGATCGGGAATACGGTGCGCATGCCGTGGATCACGTCCGCGGCCAGGATCACCGGAATCTTCAGGCGGCTTTCTTCCAGCGCGACCTGCTGGATGCGGCGGCCGGCTTCCACGCCCACGCCATTGAACAGCGAGCCCACCTTGCCCTCGCGCACCTGCTGCAGCACCTGGTCGGCATTGCTGACGTTGGCTTCCGGATTCACATCCGGCGCGAACGGGCGGACCATGTCGGCGAACACACCCAGCTGGCCGACTTTTTCTTCGACGGTCATCTGGGCAATGAGGGTTTCGATACGATCGGCGGCCACCGGCTGTCCTTATGAAAACGTTTACAAGCCCGGGATTCTAGCGTTCCCGAGGCCGTTGTGAATGACTTTTGCGTTCATTTTTCTTCCCCGGAGGGAAGACCCCCGCCACCGCACGGGCAGCGACGGGGGCACAGGAGCTTACTCCGCAGCGGCCAGGCGCTGCTGCCCCGCCATCAACATGGCGTCGCTGGATTCCTGGAAAACCCGCAGCCCGAAGGCCGGGAGGATCGCCAGCAGGTGATCGAACACGTCCGACTGCACGCCCTCGTACTCGCCCCACGCCGTGCTGCGGGTGAAGCAGTAGATCTCCAGCGGCAGGCCCTGGGTGGTGGGCTGCAGCTGCCGTACCAGCAGGGTCATTTCGGTATGGATGCCCGGATGGTGCTGCAGGTAGCGCTCGACATAGGCGCGGAAGGTGCCCAGGTTGGTCACCCGGCGCGCGTTCACGGCGGCCACGCCCTTGGCCTGCAGGTCGGCGTTGTACTGCTGCAGCTCGGCCCGCTTGCCGCGCAGGTAATCGCCCAGCACCGCGAACTGCTCCAGCTCGGCCAGCATCGGCGCATCGACGAAGCCGACACTGTGCTGGTCCAGGTACAGCGAGCGCTTGATCCGGCGCCCACCCGCTTCCTGCATGCCACGCCAGTTCTTGAACGACTCGGTCACCAGCTTCTTGGTCGGGATGGTGGTGATGGTCTTGTCGAAGTTCTGCACGGTGATGGTGTGCAGCGCGATATCGATCACATCACCATCGGCGTTCTGGCTCGGCATTTCGATCCAGTCGCCCAGCCGCACCCGGCCATCGCCGCTGATCTGCACGCTGGCCACCAACGAGAGAATGGTGTCCTGGAAGATCAGCATCAGTACCGCGGTGGCCGCGCCCAGGCCGGTGACCAGCGGGCCGAGCTTCACGCCCAGCAGGGTCGCCACGATCGACAGGCCGGCGATCACGAAGACGATGATCTTCACGACCTGCAGGTAACCCTTGATCGGCTTGTTGCGCGCATCCGGGCGCCGCTCGTACAGATCGTTGGCGGCATCCAGCGCATGCGAGACGGCCAGCGCCACGGTCAGCACCGCCCACGCCCGGCAGGCGCCGATCACGAACGCCACCAGCTCCGGCGGCAGGTCCGGCACGATCCGGATGCCGGCGGCGATGACCATGCTCGGCACCACGTTGGACAACCGCGAAATCACCCGCAGGTTGTTGCCGCCTTCATTGCCGGCGCTATGGCCAGGCAGGCGGCTGACCAGCTTGCGCAGGCCGCGCAGCAGGATCTTCTTGGTGACGAAGTTGGCCAGCCAGGCCGCCAGGGCCAGCGCTGCCAGCACCAGCAGGGTGTAAGCCCAGGGCCAGGGTTCCAGGGTCTGCTGGACACTGTCCAGCCATCGGGTTGCCACTACCGCATCCAACATCGTGTATCGATCTCCTAATCGGGGTATCAGGGCGTTGCCAGGTCCTGCGCGCTGCGCTCGATGATCACGCCCACGGCGCGCGCACCGCGCACCGCGCCGGGCTTGCTGAGCTTCAGGCGCAGCCATTGCACCTTGAATTCACGCAGCACGATCTCGGCGATGCGTTCGGCCAGGGTTTCGACCAGGCCATAGTCCGAGTCACGCACGAACTGCTCGATGCGCTTGCTCACGGCTTTGTAATTGAGGGTATCGGCGATGTCGTCGCTGGCCGCCGGACGGCGGTTGTCGAAGCCCATTTCCAGATCGAAACGCAGGGTCTGGCGGATCCGCCGTTCCCAGTCGTAGATCCCGATCAGCGCATCGATCTCGAGCCCCTCGATGAATACCTTGTCCATAGCCATGCCACGTGGAAGATGGCGACCATGGTAACGGGGCTGTCCGGAATGTGCCGGGAATCGGGCGTTGGCGGGCGTCCGCGCCGGTGCCGGAAAAGACAAAGGGTCCCGCGCGGGACCCTTTGCTTACCACCACTGTCCCCGGGGGAGATGGGCATACCCATCAGCTGATCCCGGTGGCACACGCGGCAACGGTACCGGTGTTGCCAAATAGGGTCAACGGTCTGAATCCGGATTTATGACGTAGTGCTCAGGCCCCTTGGAACTCGGTAGATCATTGATCCGATAAGTGTTTTCGATAGATCAAACCTGCCACGACTGACCGACTTCCCTGATACCGCGCGCGACAGCCACCCTCTACGGTGGAGGCCCATGGACCCCGCAAAGCTCTGACGTGCGCGATCAGCACCTGATTCACCGCTCGTTCTCCGCAGCACGCATGACAACGTATGAAGGAGCCGTCGCACACGCCCGACTTCGCACCCATCCATTCGAGCTGTATCGATGGAACATGAGGGTCAGCGGCGCGTTTTTACTGCCGCTCCATACCTGCGAGGTCGTCATCCGCAATGCGGTGGCTGAAGCGGTAGCCCAGCAGCATGGTGCACTCTGGCCATGGCAGGAAGGGTTCCGTACCAGTCTTCCCGGCGGCACAGCGCGCTACAACGCGCGCGAAGAGTTGCGCCGCGCAGCGTCGAAGCACACGTCAACGGCGGGCGTTATCGCCTCGTTGAGATTCGCGTTCTGGCAGCACCTGTTTACCCAACGATTCGACAGGACGCTATGGTCCAAGACCCTGAGGCGCGTCCTTCCAGGCGCGGATCCGGACGTACCCGGGCACCTTGTGCGCGCGCAGCTGCACGGCAACCTCGAACAGGTGAGGCAGCTGCGCAACCGGATTGCGCATCACGAACCGATCTTCGCGCGTGACCTTGCGCTGGATCTGGCCACGATTGGACGAATCGTCCAGATGCGCTGCGCCCATATCGAGCGGTGGATGAACCGGCATGAGTCGGTGACATCATTGCTGAAGCGGAGGCCGGTCTGAGTCGTTGCCGACGTTCGGTCAACCTCACACCGCCGGCAGCGTCGCCATGTCCCAACGTGGGGTGACCTGCACCTGCGGCGGGGTGTGCTGGCCCGCTTCCAGACGCAGGGCGCCGGCGAAGGCGATCATCGCGCCGTTGTCGGTGCACAGCGCCGGGCGCGGGAAGCAGGCGCGGCCACCGCGGCGGGCGGCCATCTGCTGCAGCTTTGCGCGCAGGCGCTTGTTGGCCCCGACGCCGCCAGCCACCACGATCACATCGGTGCCCGCCGCATCCAGCGCGCGTTCGCACTTGATCGCCAGGGTGTCGACCACGGCATCTTCAAAACCGCGCGCGATGTCGGCGCGGGTCTGCTCGCTCTGGTCGCTGTCGCGCCAGGCCAGCAGGACCTGGGTCTTCAACCCGGAGAAGCTGAAATCCAGCCCGGGGCGGTCGGTCATCGGCCGGGTGAACTTGAACCGGCCCGGCGTGCCGCGCTCGGCCAGGGCCGCCAACTGCGGGCCACCGGGGTACGGCAGGCCCATCAGCTTGGCGGTCTTGTCGAAGGCCTCGCCGGCGGCGTCGTCCAGGGTTTCGCCGAGCAGGCGGTACTGGCCGATCCGGTCCACCGCCACCAGCTGGGTATGCCCGCCGGACACCAGCAGGGCCACGAACGGCGCCTGCGGCGGGTCGTCTTCCATCAGCGGGGCCAGCAGATGCCCTTCCATATGGTGGACCCCGACCGCCGGCACCTCCAGCGCCCAGGCCAGCGAACGGGCCACGCCCGCCCCGACCAGCAGCGCGCCGACCAGGCCGGGCCCGGCCGTGTAGGCCACCCCGTCGATGTCGGCCACGGTCATGCCGGCTTCGGCCAGGGTCTGGCGGATCAGCGGCAGCAGCTTGCGCACGTGGTCGCGGCTGGCCAGCTCGGGCACCACCCCGCCGTACTCGGCGTGAAGGGCGATCTGGCTGTAGACCGCGTGGGCGCGCAGGGCGTCGATCCCGGACAGGGAGGTGTCATACACCGCCACGCCGGTCTCATCGCAGGAAGATTCGATACCAAGGACTCGCATAACGGGTATTATGGACCTCTTCAGGCCCCGGCAGACGTACGCTGGCCTGTCTCAGCATCACCCGTGGCCAAGAAGTTCGCCGGGGTGGGTTGCAACTTCTTTTCTCGCCGCTATAATGTGCGGCTCTCACCGGGCGTGACCCGGTTCTACTGTGTCCCGGAGATTCCATGCCCAGCGTTAAAGTCCGCGAGAACGAGCCCTTCGAGTTTGCGCTCCGTCGCTTCAAGCGCACCTGCGAAAAGGCCGGCGTGCTGGCCGAAACCCGCAAGCGCGAGTTCTATGAAAAGCCGACCCAGGAGCGTAAGCGTAAGGCTGCCGCTGCTGTGAAGCGTCAGCTGCGCCGTTCGTCGCGCGACGTTACCAAGCGTCAGCGCCTGTACTGATCGGACGCAACTTCGATACGGCGGGCCCTGGCCTGTCGTGACGGAGCCGAAGCCGGAACGCGCGAGCGTTACCGGCTTTTTGCGTTCCAGCGCTTCGGCGCCCCGCTTCCCATTTCCACCGACACGAGGTGTTCCCATGAGCCTGAAGCAGCAGCTCACCGATGACATGAAGGCCGCCATGAAGGCCGGCGAGAAGCACCGCCTGGGCGTGATCCGCCTGATGAACGCCGCGATCAAGCAGCGCGAAGTCGATGAGCGCATCGAGCTGGATGACGCCGCCGTGCTCGCCGTGCTGGAAAAGATGGTCAAGCAGCGCAAGGACTCGGTCACCCAGTTCGAGGCCGCCGGTCGCGAAGACCTGGCCGTGATCGAGCGCGAGGAAATCGTGGTCATCGACCAGTACCTGCCGGCCAAGCTGGGCGAAGCCGAGATCGTGGCCGCCATCCAGGCCGCCATCGCCGAAACCGGCGCGACCACCCCCGCCGACATCGGCAAGCTGATGGGCGCGCTCAAGCCGCGTCTGGCCGGCCAGGCCGACATGGGCCTGGTGTCCAAGCTGGTCAAGCAGCAGCTGGCCGGCTGATCCCGCCGCCACGCCGCCTATGAAAAGGCCCGCATTTCGCGGGCCTTTTCAGTTTCAGCAGGTCCGCTGTCAGGAGGCCTGGCGGCAATTGCGCAGTGTCATCGAGCTTTCCTCGATCGAACTGATCTCGCCTTCCAGCTTGGCCCAGTCGCGCTCGCGCAGCATGGTGAAGTTGGCGGCCTGGTCAGACGCGAATTCGCAGCGGATGGTGTAGTTGTTGTTGTTGTAGCTGTCGCTCTGGCGGACGCGCAGCAGGCCGCGGGTTGGCGTGACCAGATAGTTGATCGAGCCGATGTCACCAGGCTTGGTCGAGTACGTGTTGGGATTGACGGTATAGATCTGGCCGTCGATCTGGTAGCGCCGCCCCACATACTTGGCGTATAGCGGCAGGAACGTGGCCGAACGGTCGCCCTTGTCTTCCTTGTTGGTGGTGGTACCCAGCATCAGGTCCTTGAAGGCACCGGCACTGCGGTACAGGGCCATCGTGTCTTTGACTTCCTTGCCCATCATCTTGGACAGATCCGGGGCCGCCACGGCCTCCATGGCCGGCATGGGGTACTGGGTGCGTCCCGCTGCAGCAACCGCGTCGCCCTGGCTGCCCGCCTTGAGCTTGTCCAGCATCCCGCACATCGACTGCTTGGCCGCCGCCGGCTCGACCGACTGGCCCCGGGCCAGCTTGGTCGCCAGGGTGACCCGACCGGTACGGTCGGCGGTGCCCACCAGTACCAGCGGGGTGCGCAGCCCTTTGCGCTGGATCAGGTACTGGTCGCCGGTATCGCCCTGCACCAGCTGACCAGCGACTTCGAATTCGTCATCGCCGCCAATCTTGCGCAACTGGTCCAGCGCGCTCTGCACCTTCAGGCCCGGTACGGTGACATCGGCCATGTAAAGCGCACCGTTGCGCGCGTCCCCTACCGTCTTGAAGGCCTTGTCGCAGGCCCCGGCGGCCATCGCCGGACCTGCGGCCGCCAACAGCGCCATCGTCGTGTAGACCATTCCTTTCATGAAGCGTCCTTTCTGCTGTGAAGGTGGAAAACCGGGAAAAAGGATAGCGCGATATCCGTCAAGATCCTGACGTGACCGGACCACTTCACCCGGTGCAATCCGTCGATTTGCTAGAACGGGGGGCCTCGCTTCCGACCTGATGCCGTCCATGCACCCGCCGAGCCACTCCCTCTCCAGGATCCGCAAGCACATGGCGCGGCTGGAGCAGAGCTTCCCCGCCGTGCTGCTGCGCCGCTTCATCGATGCGGACGTTATGACCCAGGCCGCTGCGCTGGCCTTCTACGCCCTGCTCTCGATGGCGCCGCTGCTGGTCCTGCTGCTGTGGCTGACCGCCTCGCTGTATCCCCCGGCGCAGCAGGCGCTGCTGGGCCAGATCAACGATGTGGCCGGCACCAGTGCCGCCTCGGTGGCCGAAACCGTGCTCAGCAACGCCAACAACCAGCCGGACATCGGCACGCTGGCGGGGGTCTGGAGCACCTTGTTGCTGTTCATCGGCGCCACGGCGGTGTTCGCCCAGCTGCAGAACGCCCTGAACCTGATCTTCAACACCAGCGGCGAGCGCCTGGATGGGATCGTGGCGTGGCTGCGCAAGCGCGTGTTCTCCTTCGGCGTGGTCCTGGCGCTGGGCTTCCTGCTGATCCTGTCGATGACCGCCACCACCATGCTGCAGGTGGTCTTCGCGCACCTGCCCTCGGTCCTGCCGGCGATCGGCTATCTCACCAGCCTGGCGCTGTACACGGTGGGCTTCGCCTTCCTCTACCACTACCTGCCCGACCGCCGCGTGGCGTGGCGACAGGCCTTCATCGGCGGTGCGATCACCTCGGCGTTGTTCGCGCTGGGCCGTTATGGCATCGGCCTGTACATCGCCACCGTCGCACCGGGCAGCGCGTATGGCTCGATGGGCGCCCTGGTGATCTCGCTGGTGTGGATCTACTACGCCACCGTGGTGTTCTTCGTTGGTGCACTGATGACCTCGGTGATCGATGAGCGCCTGCGCGCCCATGCCGTCCTCGCCCAGGCCGGTGTCGCGCCGCCGAAACCGGGCGAAACGGCCGGCAGCTAGTAGACTAGCGGCACCCCCGCTTCCGCGCGTGGCCGTGACCGGCCATGCCCCCGCCTGCTGCCCATGGCCCGTATCCCCGACGCATTCATCGACGACCTGCTGGCCCGCTCCGACATTGTCGAGGTGGTGGGCAGCCGCGTGCCGTTGAAGCGCCAGGGCAAGGAATACGCCGCGCGGTGCCCGTTCCATGACGAGCGCTCGGCCTCGTTCACGGTCTCGCCGACCAAGCAGTTCTATCACTGCTTCGGCTGCGGCGCGCATGGCACGGCGATCAGCTTCCTGATGAATTACGACCGCCTCGAGTTTCTCGATGCGGTCGATGAGCTGGCCAAGCGCGTGGGCATGGAAGTGCCGCGCGATACCCAGCCGCGCACCGCCCAGCAGCAGGACGACAGCCGCGATCTGTACTCGGCCCTCGATGCGGCCACGCGCTTTTTCCAGACCGCGCTGAAGGGCAGCGACAAGGCACGCGCCTACCTGGACCAGCGCGGTGTCGATGAAGAAAACCGTGAGCGCTTTGCCATCGGTTACGCACCGGACGGCTACAGCGCGTTGAAGGATGCACTGGGCAAGGACGAGCGCCGGATGAAGCTGCTCGACCGCGCCGGCCTGTTCTCCAAGAACGACCGCGGCCACGTCTACGACAAGTTCCGCGACCGGGTCATGTTCCCGATCTTCGACCGCCGTGGCCGCGTGATCGCCTACGGCGGTCGCGTGATGGAGAAGGACGACGGCCCGAAGTACCTCAACTCGCCCGAGACCGCGCTGTTCCACAAGGGCCGCGAGCTGTACGGCCTGTGGCAGGTACGCCAGGCCAACCAGAAGATCGAGCGGCTGATCGTCGTCGAGGGCTACATGGATGTGGTCTCGCTGTTCCAGTTCGGGGTTACCCAGGCAGTGGCCACGCTGGGCACGGCGACCACGCCGGACCACGCCGAGCTGCTGTTCCGCAACGCGCCGGACGTGTTCTTCTGCTTCGACGGCGATGCCGCCGGCCGTCGCGCCGGCTGGCGTGCGCTGGAGTCGGTGCTGCCGCGCATGAAGGACGGCCGCCAGGCATTCTTCCTGTTCCTGCCCGACGGCGAGGACCCTGACACGATCGTGCGCAAGGAAGGCCGCGAGGGCTTCGATGCACGCCTGCAGCAGGCCACGCCGCTATCGCAGTTCTTCTTCGATGAGCTCACCCGTGAGGTCAACATGGGTACGCTTGACGGCAAGGCACGCCTGGCCGAGCGGGCCAAGCCGATGCTGGCGCAGATTCCCGATGGCGCCTTCGGCGACCTGATGAAGCAGCAGCTGACCACGCTGACCGGCCTGGGTGCCAAGCCCAGCGCATCCGCGGCTCCTTCGCGGCCGCCACAGCGCGCGGTCGCACCGGCACAGCGCCGCAGCCTGGTGCGTGCGGCCATCGCGATCCTGCTGCAGCAGCCCTCGCTGGCGATGACCCTGGAAGGCCACCACTTCACCGGCCTGCGCCTGCCCGGCATCGAACTGCTGACCGAACTGCTGACCCTGGTCGAGCAGCGCCCGGACATCAGCACCGGCGCGCTGCTGGAGCACTTCGACGGGCGCGAGGAACAGGACGCGCTGCACAAGCTGGCCGCACAGACCCTGCCCGGCGACGAGGCAATGTGGACCCAGGAACTGCATGACGCCGTGGCCCAGCTGGAGAAACAGCTGCTGATGCAACGTCTGGATGAGCTTCAGGCAAAGCAGAGCCAGCAGGGTCTGGACGATACTGACAAGTACGAGCTGCGCGAACTGCTCAAGGCGCGCAGCACCCTCCGCTTCTGACCGACGGAGCCGCCGTGGCATCCCACATCGCACGTTCCACCGCACCGATCGTCCGCTGGCTCCGCGCTGGCGTCATGGCCGCGCTGTTCGCGCCGTGCCTGCCCACCTGGGCGGCGGAACTGCCATTCGCACAGCCACGGCCGCAGCTGTACACCGCCGGGCAACCCAGCGCTGCCGAGCTGCAGCAGGCGGCCGCGGCCGGGATCACCACCGTGATCGACCTGCGCCAGCCCGACGAGGCGCGTGGCTTCGATGAAACCGCCGCGGCCGAGCGCCTGGGCCTGCGCTACGTGCGCATTCCCGTTGCGGGTGCCGCCGGCCTGACCGACGCCAACGTGCAGGCGCTGCGTACCGCCCTGGCGCAGAGCCAGGGCCCGGTGCTGCTGCACTGCGCCTCCGGCAACCGCGCCGGTGCATTGCTGGCCGTGCTGGAGGCGCGTGACGGTGCCTTGGTGGACCAGGCGCTGCAGTTCGGCCGCGAGGCCGGCATGACCTCGCTGGAAGCGCCGACCCGTGTCCTGCTGGAGCAGGACGCCGCGCGTTGACCCCGCTCTTCTTCTCCCGCCCACTTCCCTGCTCTACAGGAGCCTGCCCACCATGACCCGCTGGTGGTCGCGCCTGCGACCGGACAACTTCACCCTCGCCCTGCTCTGCACCGTGCTGCTGGCGTCCTTCCTGCCGATGCACGGCGCCGCCGCGATGGTCCTGGACGATGTCACCGACGTCGCCATCGCCGCACTGTTCTTCCTGCACGGCGCACGCCTGCCGCGTGAGTCGATCGTCGCCGGCCTGCTGCACTGGCGCCTGCACCTGACCATCCTGGCCTGCACCTTCGTGATGTTCCCGTTGCTGGGGCTGATGTTCAAACCGCTGGATGGCTGGCTGCTCACCCCCGAGCTGTACATCGGCGTGCTGTTCCTGTGCGCGCTGCCGTCCACCGTGCAGTCCTCGATCGCGTTCACCTCGATCGCCCGTGGCAACGTCCCGGCGGCCGTGTGCAGCGCCTCGCTGTCGAGCATCCTCGGCGTGTTCCTGACCCCGCTGCTGCTGGCCCTGCTGGCCGGCACCGAAGGCGGCATGCACAACCCCGGCCAGGCCATCGTCAGCATCATGCTGCAGCTGCTGGTGCCGTTCGTGGCCGGCCACCTGCTGCGGCCCTGGATCGCCCGCTGGGTCGAAAAGCAGCGCGCCCTGCTGCGCTACACCGACCAGGGCACGATCCTGCTGGTGGTCTATTCCGCCTTCGGCGAAGCGGTGAGCGAAGGGCTGTGGAGCAAGACGCCGCTGTTGTCGCTGCTCAGTGTGGCCGTGGTGGCAGCAGTACTGCTCGGCATCGCGATGCCGCTGATCCGCTTCATCGCGCGCCGGTTGGGCTTCAACCGCGAAGACGAGATCACCATCCTGTTCTGCGGCTCCAAGAAGAGCCTGGCCACCGGCGTGCCCATCGCCAAGGTGCTGTTCGCCGGGGGCAGCCTCGGTGCGATCGTGCTGCCGATCATGATCTATCACCAGATCCAGCTGATCGTCTGCGCGATGATCGCGCAGCGGTATGCGCGTGATCCTGTGGAACCGACGCCCGTCACCCGGCAGGACTGAGACGGCAATACTGCAGCCTGCGCGGCCTCGTCACGCAGGCCGCAGAGCCAGCCCTAGGGCGCCGTCAACGTGCCGACGCTGAGTCCGGGCAGGAACACCACCAGATCGTACTGCCGATCCTGGTCGGTACTGAGTTCGGGATCACGTGGTGCGCGCTCGATCAGCGGCAGCGCGCGGCAAGGCTGCACGCAGGCCCAGAAATGACCGCGCAACGCCTCCAGGCGCACGCTGTACAGCGGCAGATCCAGCAGGTGGGAGGCCATCCTGCGCTGCTGCATCTCCGGTGGCGCATCTGCGGGCGGCCTGCGCATCGCATGCACGTTGCCGGTCAGCACCAGCATCCGGGCGCCGAGCGGCAGCGCGTTGAACTGCTGGTGCAGATGCGTGGCCATGGCGGCGTCGCGCGCCTCGTTGCCGTTGGACGCTCCGCTCTCCACGTCATAGCCGGTGACGCCCACATTGCGTCCCTGCGCGCGCAGCGATCGAATGGATTCGATCAGGTCGAGCATGTCGCGGCTTCGCCGTCCGTCATGCTGGTTATCCTTGACGGACCAGAACGGGGTGGTCCGCAGTGCTTCACGCGCATCAGGATCACCGTTGGAGCGCAGGTAGCGCGCGAGCGCGACGTTCTCGCTCATCGGCATCTCCAGTCCCAGCTGAACCGCGGCGTTGTCGCGGCTGTAGCGCTCCACCAGATCGGCCACGAGCCGCGGCGTTTCAGCGGTGCCGTGGTACTCGCCGAGGACGATCAGGCGCGCATCGCCTGCATGCTGGATGATCTGCGCAGCCGTGTCCTCCACTCGCGCTACCGGTGCCGGTGCCGCATTCGCCGCACCCAACGCCATGCCGATCACCCACCCTGCCATCCAACGCCATCGCTTCATACCGTCATTCCCTGTTCGGTAGAGACGCAATGGCGACGGCGAATCACCGATTCAAGGCGGTTACTGCAACCAGGGCAGCATCCAGTGGTCCACCATCAGGAAGGCGAACAGCGCCATCAGGTAAACGATGGAGTAGCCGAACATCTTCATCGAGAAGATCTCATCCGGCGGATTCAGCATGCGCCAGGCGTACCAGAGGAAGACCGCGTTGAGCACGATCGCACCGCCCAGGTAGAACATGCCACTCATGCCGAACACGACCGGCAGGATGCTGACGATGGCCAGGGCGATCGAATAGACCATGATCGACTTGCGTGTGTACGCCACGCCATGGGTCACCGGCAGCATCGGGATCTCCGCCTTGGCGTAATCCTCGCGACGGAAGATCGCCAGGGCCCAGAAGTGCGGTGGGGTCCAGATGAAGATGATCAGCACCAGCAGCGATGCGTAGGCCCAGTCCCACGGGCCCTGCATGCCGGTGATCGCGGCCCAGCCGAGCATCGGCGGGGTAGCGCCGGCAAGGCCACCGATGACGATGTTCTGCGAGGTCGCGCGCTTGAGGTACACGGTGTAGATCACCGCGTACCCGATCAGCGAGGCAAAGGTCAGCACCGCGGTGATGACGTTGACCCAGACCACCAGGATCGTCATCGACAGCGCGATCAGCAGGCCGGCGAACACCAGCACCTGCCACGGCTTGACCTTGCCCACCACCAGTGGGCGCCACGAGGTGCGCGCCATCTGTGCATCGATGCGCGCGTCCAGCAGCTGGTTGATCGCCGCGGCGGCCGAGGCGGCCAGCCAGATGCCTAGGAAGCCGAGCGCGCCGTCCAGCGCCTGCTGCGCGGTCGGCAGCCCGGGGATGGCCAGGAACATGCCCACCAGCGCGGTGAACACGATCAGGGCGACGACCTTGGGCTTGGTCAGATCCCAGTACTGACGGTAACTGGCCATGCCGTCAGCCCGCCTGCACGGCAGGGGAGGCAGCGCCGGCCTTGCCGCCCTCGGCATCCGGCGCGCGCAGGCGCGCCAGCAGCGTCACCAGCACGAACAGCAGCGCCACCGCGCCACCGCTATGCGCGACGGCCACTTCCAGCGGCACCGCCAGCTTCACGTTGAGGATGCCCAGGGTGATCTGCAGCACCACCAGCAGGCCCAGTGCGCTCGCCCAGCCGCGCATGCTCGGCAGGCGGAACAGGCGCACCGAGAGCCACAGCAGGTACACGGCCACCACGATCGCCATCATCCGGTGTGCCATCTGGATCGCGATGCGCGAGGCGCCATCCAGCACGCCCCCTTCATAATCCACGCCGATGCCGCGCCACAGGGTGAAGCCTTCCTTGAAGTCATGCGGCGGCCACCACTGGCTGACGCAGCGCGGGAAGTTGTCCAGCGAGGCGCTGCCGCCACCGCAGGCGAGTGCGGCGTAGTTGGCACTGACCCAGCCGCCGAGGGCGATCTGCGCGACCAGCACGGCCACGCCGGCACGGATCAGCCATTTCAGCTTGGGCGCTTCGGCCAGGGTGATCGGCATGTGCGTGGCGCGCCACGCCATCCACACCAGCAGGCCGAACATCAGCATGCCGCCAAGCAGATGGCCCATCACCACGATCGGCTTGAGCAGCCAGGTGACCGTCCACATGCCGAGCAGCGCCTGGAAGATGACCACGGCCAACGTCAGCAACGCGGCGCGGGCCAGGTCGATATTGGTCCACCGCAACGCGGCGATCAGCAGGATCGCCTCGCCGATCAGGGCGATGATGCTCGCTGGGACGTGCATGCCCATCATGTACAGCGGTATCCCGGTCGCCACCAGCACACAGGCGGTGATGACCGCAGTGCTGCCCCAGCGACGGCGGCGCGTAGCCAGCAGCGCCAGGGTGAGGATCTCGATACCGAGTGCGCCGGCCAGGAAGCGGTGCACCTGCTCGCGCCACGCCTTGTGCGTTTCCAGCGGGCGGATCTTGGCGGCCTCGTGGCCGATCACTTCCTCGGCGTGCTGCGGCCAGGTGACACGGCCATAGCAGGTCGGCCAGTCCGGGCAGCTCAGGCCCGCATCGGACAAGCGCACGAACGAGCCGAACATGATCGTGCTGGCCGTCATGATCAGTGCAAACCACGCCAGACGGTGGAAATTGCGGTGCAGCACCGGGCGTGCGGAGAGGCTCATCGAACAGAACTCACTTCAGTTTCAGCAGCGTGGCCAGGTCTTTGCGCAGACCGGCCATATCGAATCCCGGCGCGTACCGCATGATCACGAAACCGTTGGGATCGATCACATACACAGGCGTGCCGGCGGCGTCATCCACGGCGGGCAAAGCGGCACGCAGGTCCGGTTGGGCGCGCAGCGCGCGCAGTGCGGGCATGCCCTGGACCTCGGCCGGCGGCGTGCCCAGCCACAGGATCTCGACATTATCCGCGTTATGGCCGAACAGCTGCCACACCTTGCCCAATCCCTGCGACAAAGTGACGCACTCGCTGGTACAGCTGGCAGACGGGGCCACCAGGATCCGCCAGGTACGTTCGTTGGGATTCCACGGGTACGGCTGGCCGTCGGCCAGGGTCGGCGGCAGCGCGCGCAGGTCCGCCGGCGGCTGCAGCAGTTGCCCGGTATTGCGGTGCGCGGTGGGCTGCCAGCCGGAGAAGCGCAGCACGCCCGCCAACGCCATGGCGCCGAAGAACACGCCGAACAGGGCGATCAGGGTCCAGCGGCCGCGTGAACGGGACGGCAGCCGTGCCGGGGAAGTGGCATTCATGGGCGGCATTTTCTCATGTTGAGCCGGTCAGCGCCGGGAAGTGCCACGCCGGCGGCGATGGCGTCGGAATTCCAGGACCAGCGCGACCACCAGCACGGTCAACGCCAGCCCGAACCATTGCACGGCATAGCCCAGATGGCGACTGGGCGGCAGTGTGTTGGGCAGCAGCTCCAGATCCCGCGCATATCCGCCTGCCAGCGCCGGATCCAACCGCAGCACGCGCGCGCCAAGGCTGCCCGGCGGCAACGACAGCGCGCGCGCCATCTCTTCCGGTGGCATCCGGCTGGCCAGCCATACGCCCGGCTCTGGCGCGGGCGACAGCGCCGGGCCCAGCGCCAGGCCGGTAGCCGGCGGCGGCGCCAGCAGGCCGCTGAGGGCCGTGGGGCCGCTATGCGGGGTGATCGGCGGGATCACACGATCCGGCGGCATCGGCAGCCAGCCCAGGTCGATCAGTACCCGTGCGCCGTCATCACTCTGGAACGGTTGGTAGACCTTGATCCCGGCCCGGCCATCGCGGGTCTGGTTGTCGAGCAGCAGCGTACCCGGCAGGAAGCGGCCGCGGTCCTCCACCCAGCGCAGCACCGGCGGTGCCGCCAACGCTTGGCGCAGGGTGAGTGACTGCGCACGCGCCGGCACCTGCTGGGCCAGCAGCGCCTCTTTTTCATGCATGCGCTGCAGTTGCCAGCGGCCGAGCTGGCAGAACGCGAGGATGACGAGTACCGCGGCGATCCAGCCGATCAGGCGTGTGTGCTTGCGCATCATGACAACGCCGGCGAAACGCGGTGATATAGGCGCACCCGCCACGCCATCGAGCCGCGCATGAATGATTCGTTGAAGACCCTGCTGGTAATCGCGTTTCTGATCGTCATCGTCTGGAATCTGGGCGCCGGGCTGTATTACCTGCTGGTCGATCGCGGCCAGACCAAGCGCACCGTCAATGCCCTCACCCGCCGCATCGCGGTGTCGGTGGCGCTGATCGTGCTGGTGGTCATCGGCATCTACAGCGGTTGGATCAAGCCCCACGGCATCGGCGGCTGAAGCCGCACCGGCGTCGATGCGGCAGGACGTCGCACCGACGCTACAGCACGTAGACGAACAGGAACAGCATCAGCCACACCACGTCGACGAAGTGCCAGTACCACGCGGCGGCTTCGAAACCGAAATGGTTGTCGCGGGTGAAATGCCCCTTCGAGGAACGCAGCCACATCACCGCCAACATGATCGTGCCGAGCAGCACGTGCACGCCGTGGAAGCCGGTGAGCATGAAGAACGTCGAGCCGTAGATGCCCGAGCCCAACGTGAGATTGAGTTCCTTGTAGGCGTGGATGTACTCCTCCGCCTGCAGGGTGAGGAAGCCCAGGCCGAGCAGCACGGTGATGCCCAGCCAGACCAGCAGCTGGCGCCGATGCCCAGCCTTGAGCGCGTGGTGCGCGATGGTCAGGGTGACACCGGAGGTCAGCAGGATCAGCGTGTTGATCAGCGGCAGGCCCCAGGCCGGAATGGTCTGGAAATGCCCGCCGATGGCCCCGGGGCCGTTGGTCGGCCACGCCGCCGAGTAGCCATCCCACAGCAACTCATTGGTCATCACCCCATCGCCTGCGCCGCCCAGCCACGGCAGGCCCAGGTTGCGGGTATAGAACAGCGCGCCGAAAAATGCGCCGAAGAACATCACCTCCGAGAAGATGAACCACACCATCCCCATCCGGAACGAGCCGTCGACCTGGCGGTTGTAGCTGCCGGCCTGCGATTCGCGCACCACGTCGCTGAACCACCAGAACAGGGTCAGCACCAGCATCGCGATGCCCGCGTAGAAGGTCCACTTGCCCCAGCTGGAATCATTGAGCCAGCTGGCCACGCCGACCATCGTCACCATCATCGCGATGGAACCGATGAACGGCCATTTGCTGTGCGTGGGCACGAAGTACACGTTCGCATCGGGGCTTTGCTGGGCCATGGTCTTGGGTCCGGTCCGGATCAGGGAGCTGCACGCGCGCCGGTCGGCAGGCTGGCCGGGGCCAACTGCGCGGACAACGCGTCGTTCTTGTAGAAGGTGTAGGACAGGGTGATCGTGGTGATGTTGGCCGGCAGGTCGGGATCGACGATGAAGCGCACCGGCATGTCGCGTTTCTCACCGGCCTGTAGGGTCTGCGCGGTGAAGCAGAAACACTCGGTCTTGCTGAAGTAGCCCGACGCCTTGGCCGGGGCCACCGACGGCACCGCGCTGCCGACCAGCGCGCGATCGCTGTCATTGCGCGCGTAATACAGCGCTTCGTTGAGCTCGCCGGGCACCACGTCCATCGTCAGCTGTTCGGGATGGAACGCCCACGGCAGCTTGGAATTCACACCGCCATCGAACTCCACCCGCACCGTGCGCTTGCCGGTGGCGGCCGCCGTACCCGCCGCCGCGCCCGGGCCACGTTCCAGGCGCACGCCGAACACCTTCTCGCAGGCGATGCGGTACAGCGGCACCAGCGAGAAGGTCAGCACGAACACCGCCAGGGCTACCCCGATCAGGCGGGGCAGGCCCGCATGACGTGCGGGCGGAGCCGGGCGCGGATCGCTCATCGCCCGATCACCCCGCTGAGGATGAAGCCGGCATAGACCATCAGCGCGACGATCCCGACCGCCCACGCGGTGCGGTGCGCGCGGCGGCGTTGCAGGGCCTGCTCATCGGGGGTGCGGAGCGTACTGGTCATGAGCGGCCTCAATGGGTGATGTCGTCATGCGCCAGATCACCCGGACGGATGGTCGGCGGCGTGGTGAACGTATGCGCCGGTGCGGGCGACGGGATCGTCCACTCCAGGCCACGTGCGCCTTCCCAGCAGCGATCGGCGGCCTTCGCGCCGTGGCGCAGGGAGTGCCACAGGATCGCGGCCATCATGAAGGGCGTGACGAACATGCCGAACGCACCGATCGAACTGATCAGGTTCCAGTCGGCGAAGGCCACGCTGTAATCCGGAATACGCCGCGGCATGCCGGCCAGGCCGAGGAAGTGCTGCGGGAAGAACAGCAGGTTCACGAACACGATCGACCACCAGAAGTGCACCTTGGCCCAGGTTTCGCTGTACATGCGCCCGGTCCACTTGGGCCACCAGTAGTACACCGCGGCGATCAACCCGAACACCGCGCCGGTGACCAGCACGTAGTGGAAGTGCGCGACCACGAAATAGGGGTCGTGGTACTGGAAGTCGGCCACCACGATCGCCAGCATCAGGCCGGAGAAGCCACCGATGGTGAACAGGATGACGAAGGCCACCGCCCACAGCATTGGCGCTTCGAAAGTGAGCGAGCCACGCCACATCGTGCTGACCCAGTTGAACACCTTCACCCCGGTCGGGATGGAGATGAGCATCGTGGCGAACATGAAGTAGATTTCGCCGCCCAGCGGCATGCCCACGGTGAACATGTGGTGGGCCCAGACGATGAAGGACAGGAAGGCGATCGCGGCGATCGCGTAGACCATGGCCTGGTAACCGAACAGCGGCTTTCGGCTGAAGGTGGGGATGATCTCGCTGACCACGCCGAACGCCGGCAGGATCATGATGTAGACCTCCGGGTGCCCGAAGAACCAGAAGATGTGCTGGTACATCACCGGGTCACCGCCACCGGCGGCGTTGAAGAAGCTGGTGCCGAAGAACTTGTCGGTGAGCAGCATCGTCACCGCGCCGGCGAGCACCGGCATCACCGCGATCAGCAGGAACGCGGTGATCAGCCAGGCCCAGCAGAAGATCGGCATCTTCAGCAGATCGATGCCGGGGGCGCGCATGTTGAGCACGGTGGCGATGATGTTGATCGCGCCCATGATCGAGCTGATGCCGGCCACGTGGATGGCGAACACGCTGAAGGCGACGTTGTAGCCGCCCTGCAGCGACAGCGGCGGATACAACGTCCAGCCACCGGCCGGTGCGCCGCCGGGCAGGAACAGGGTCAGCAGCAGCAGGCTGAAGGCCACCGGCAGCAGCCAGAACGACCAGTTGTTCATGCGCGGCAGCGCCATGTCCGGCGCGCCGATCTGCAGCGGGATCATCCAGTTGGCCAGGCCGACGAAGGCCGGCATCACGCCACCGAAGATCATCACCAGCGCATGCACGGTGGTCATCTGGTTGAAGAACTCGGGCTTGACGAACTGCAGGCCCGGTTGCGCCAGCTCAGCGCGGATGATCACGCTCATCGCCGCACCGATGATGAACATGATGAAGCTGAAAAGCAGGTAGAGCGTGCCGATGTCCTTGTGGTTGGTCGAGAAGAACCAACGCTCGAAGAACCCCTGCTGATGCCCGTGATGCCCGTCGTGGTCAACTGCGGAATGCGCCATCGCAACTACACCTCACTGTATCCGGTGGTACCCGCATCCGCCGGCTGGCGGACGCGGCTCGATTTCAGGCGTTGCTGTCTGTTGCTGCCGCGGCCGGCTCGCTGGCCGGTGACGGAGTGGTCTCGGCCGGGACGGCCGGCGCCGGTGCCGGTGCCGGTGCCGGGGCAGCCTCCGGTGCAGGGGCCGGCGCAGGCTTCTTGGAGGCGAGCCATTTCTGGTAATCCTCCTTGGAGACCGCCTCGACCACGATCGGCATGAAGCCGTGATCCTTGCCACACAGTTCGGCGCACTGACCGCGGTACACGCCGGGCTGCTCGATGTTGGTCCAGGCCTCGTTGATGAAGCCGGGAATCGCATCCTGCTTCCAGCCCAGCGCCGGCACCCACCATGCATGGATGACGTCGTCGGAGGTGATTACGAAGCGCACCTTGGTATCGACCGGCAGTACCAGGCGGTTGTCGACATCCAGCAGGTAATGCGGATGGCTGTCGCGGGTCGGCACCACGCCACTCTGGCGGACACGGTCGGACTCACGGTCCAGGCGGCTGGTGAAGCTGACGTTCTCGCCGAGGTATTCGTACTTCCACATCCACTGATATCCGGTGACCTTGACGGTCATTTCCGAATCGCGGGTGTCGTAGAACTTGATCAGATTGGCCGTGGCCGGCCAGGCCATCACCACCAGGATGATCACCGGGATCACGGTCCAGATGACCTCGGCCTTGGTGTTGTGGCTGAAGGTGGCGGCGACCGCGCCCTTGGATTTGCGGAACTTGAAGATCGCGTAGAACAGCGCGCCGAATACCAGCACCCCGATCACGGTACAGACCCACAGCGAAAACAGGTTGGACTCCCACGCCAACCGCGAGCTCTGGGTCACCCCCTTGCCCATGTTCAATTGCCACGGTTTGGGGTCGGCCGCCTGGGCCCACGCCATGGCCGGCGCCAGCAGCGCGGCCCCGCTCAACACTGACTTCCCGAACGTCCTGCCCCACTTTCTGCATTGCTTCATTGCCTAGACCCTTAGCGTCGTCGGTTGCGGCCGTCAGTGGCCGCGAGCAAGCCTTCTAGTTTCTGAGCCAGTACCTGGCGTTCGGCCGGTGCGAGGAAGCTCCCCACGTCCACCTGCCTACCGCTGGATGCCAGCCGGACTCTGCGTTCGTCGGCGATCAGCCTCACCCAGTGCGGGTGGGCGCTGAACACCGGCGAATGCCCGGGTGCGGGAATCACTTCCACGCACGCCGGCACTACCCGGATCTCTTCCTGCCGTTCTCCACTGCGCCACACCGTGCGCAGCGCCACTGCCAGCAACACGCTGTACAGCAGAGCAAACACGGGGGCGAATACGTTGCCGGTGAACCAGCCCAGGCCGGCCGCCAGCCACATCACCCCCGCCAACACTGCAAACAACAGGACGAACTGCCGGGCATCGAGCGCCCGTGGGGGACGCAGCCGCAGTTGCGTCCCTGATCCGTCCGGAGCGATGAGCACCTCGATCATGTCGCAACCGCGTTTTTCCTGCCGCGGGAAACGTCTCGATGGTAGCCCCGCTCTCCAGCGAGTAGCAAGGGTCCATTCACAGTTTCAGGAATGTTGCAACACAGCATCGGCTGCGGCGGCCGTTTTGACGAAATCGGCACAATAAATACCAGCCGGGTCGAATCCGCCGAATCCCCCTGTATGAAAGGCTATGCGCCGCATGGGCGCAGCCACGGAAAGCACTTGACTCCCCCAAAAAACGATTAAAATGGTCAAGTTCTCCACGAGCCGACCGGCATGACTGCATCCTCTGTCCTTCCCCCTGCCCCGGCATCGTCCGGCGCCGCCCGCCCGCCGCTGCTCTCTCCTGAGCTGCCAGCCGTTCCCAACGCGTTCCGCCAGGCGATCACCGATGCCTGGTTGAAGGACGAGGCCACCCATGTGCGCGAGCTGCTGGAGCAGGCGCGCCTGCCCGCCGCCGAACAGGCCAGGGTGCAGGCCACCGCCGCCGACCTGGTCAAGCGGGTGCGCGTGCGTGCCCAGGACCAGGGCGCGATCGAAGCCTTCATGCGCCAGTACGATCTGGGCAGCGAGGAAGGCGTGCTGCTGATGTGCGTGGCCGAAGCGTTGCTGCGCATTCCGGACCAGGAGACGGCCGACAAGCTGATCCGCGACAAGCTCGGCGACGCGGACTGGAAGAAGCACATGGGCGGCAGCGACTCGGTGCTGGTCAACGCCTCCACCTGGGGCCTGATGCTGACCGGCCGCCTGGTCCAGATCAACGATGCCACCCGCGCCGATGTGCCGGGCGCGTTCAAGCGCCTGATCGGTCGCGTGGGTGAGCCGGTGATCCGCCTGGCCGTGCGCCAGGCGATGAAGATCATGGGCCACCAGTTCGTCATGGGCCGCACCATCGACGAAGCGCTGTCGCGCTCGCACAAGGGCGACAACGCCAGCTACCGCTATTCGTTCGACATGCTCGGCGAAGGCGCGCTGACCATGAAGGACGCCAAGCGTTACCTGGAGGATTACCGTCGCGCGATCCACTCGATCGGCGGTGACCACAAGGCCCGCGGCGGCCGCCCGGACGGCGATGTCAATTCGGCACCGGGCATCTCGATCAAGCTCTCCGCGCTGTACCCGCGCTACGAGCATGCCAAGCGCGCACGCGTGATGGCCGACCTGGTGCCGGGCGTACTGGAACTGGCTCAGCTGGCCAAGTCCTACGGCATCGGCTGCACCGTCGATGCCGAAGAGACCGACCGCCTGGAGCTGTCGCTGGACATCATCGAGACGGTGGTCAGCGATGCCTCGCTCGCCGGCTGGGAAGGCTTCGGCGTGGTCGTGCAGTCGTACCAGAAGCGCACGCCGTACACGATCGACTACCTGGCCGATCTGGCCCGCCGCATCGGTCGTCGCCTGCAGGTGCGCCTGGTCAAGGGCGCGTACTGGGATGCGGAAATCAAGCGTGCACAGATCGAGGGCCTGCCGGCGTACCCGGTGTTCACCCGCAAGCAGAACACCGACGTGTCCTACCTGGCCTGCGCCAAGCGTCTGTTCACGCACAGCGATGCGATCTACCCGATGTTCGCCACGCACAACGCGCACACCATCGCCGCGGTGCGGGCGATCGCCAAGGGCGGCCAGTACGAGCACCAGAAACTGCACGGCATGGGCGATGACCTGTATGCCGAAGTGGTGCCGGCCGATCGCCTGAACGTGCCGTGCCGCGTGTATGCGCCGGTGGGTTCGCATGAAGACCTGCTGCCGTACCTGGTGCGTCGCCTGCTCGAGAACGGCGCCAACTCCAGCTTCGTCAACCGCATCACCGACGAGAACGTGGCCATCGACGACCTGATCCGCGATCCGGTCGAGGTGGTCTCCTCGTTCGCGTCCATCCCGCATCCGAAAATCCCGCTGCCGGTCGATCTGCTGCGCAGCCAGAACCATGACAGGAAGAACTCCATGGGCGTCAATCTCGCCAACGACAACGATCTGCGCGCCTTGGCCGAGCAGCTCAACGCGGCCGTGCCCGCGCCGGGTAAGAGCGGGTGGCATGCCGCGCCGCTGGTGCCCGGTGCCAACCCGAGCGCTGCGCTGTTGAACGTGACCAACCCGGCCGACACCCGCCAGGTCGTCGGCCAGTGGCAGCCGGCCGACAGTGCCACCGTGGAGAAGGCCCTGGCCAACGCCGTGGCCGCGCAGCCGGCCTGGAACCGCACCCCGGCCGCCAGCCGCGCCGCGATCCTGGAACACGCGGCGGACCAGCTCGAAGCGCGCCTGCCGGAGTTCATGGCACTGTGCGTCAAGGAAGCTGGCAAGAGCCTGCCCGACGGTATTGCCGAAGTGCGCGAAGCGGTCGACTTCCTGCGCTATTACGCCAAGCAGGCACGCGAGCAGTTCGGCCATGCCGAAAAGCTGCCGAGCCCGACCGGTGAATCCAACGAACTGCAGCTGCATGGCCGCGGTGTGTTCGTCTGCATCAGCCCGTGGAACTTCCCGCTGGCGATTTTCCTGGGCCAGGTCAGCGCCGCGCTCGCCGCAGGCAACAGCGTTATCGCCAAGCCGGCCGAACAGACCAACCTGATCGGCTACTACGCGGTGAAGCTGCTGCTCGACGCCGGCGTGCCCGAAGGCGTTGTGCAGTTCCTGCCGGGCGACGGTGCGACCGTCGGCGCTGCCCTGACCGCCGACCCGCGCGTGGCCGGCGTGGCCTTCACCGGCTCGACCGATACCGCCCGTGCGATCAACCGTGCGATGGCCGCGCGCGACGCCGCGATCGGTGTGCTGATCGCCGAAACCGGCGGCCAGAACGCCTTCATCGCCGACTCCTCGGCGCTGCCGGAACAGCTGGTCAAGGACGCGATCGGGTCGGCCTTCACCTCGGCCGGCCAGCGCTGCTCGGCCGCGCGCGTGCTGTTCGTGCAGGACGACATTGCCGACAAGGTGATGACCATGCTGTCCGGCGCGATGGCCGAGCTGAAGGTCGGTGACCCGGGCCTGCTCTCCACGGACGTCGGCCCGGTGATCGATGCCGATGCCCTGCAGATCCTCAAGGACCATGCCGTGCGCATGGAGAAGGAAGCGCGCCTGATCGCCGCCGCCTCGCTGAGCGACGAAGCGGCACACGGCACCTTCTTCGCACCGCGTGCTTACGAGCTGAAGAACCTGGATCAGCTGCACAGGGAAATCTTCGGACCGGTGCTGCACGTGATCCGCTGGAAGGGCGACCAGCTCGATGCGGTGATCGACCAGATCAACGCCACCGGCTACGGCCTCACCCTGGGCGTGCATTCGCGCATCGATGAAACCGTGGACCGCATTTCCTCGCGCATCAACGTGGGCAACGTGTACGTCAACCGCAACCAGATCGGCGCGGTGGTCGGCGTGCAGCCGTTCGGCGGCCAGGGCCTGTCGGGCACCGGCCCGAAAGCCGGCGGTCCGCACTACCTGCTGCGCTTCGCCACCGAAAAGACCGTCACCGTCAACACCACGGCGGCCGGCGGCAATGCCTCGCTGCTGACCCTGGGCGACTGATTCCCGGCGTCCCGTGTGGAACGAAAAACCCCGCGAAAGCGGGGTTTTTTGTGGCCTGGAAGCTGGCACAGATTGCCGGCCAGCGGCCGGCACTACTGCTCGATGGACTCGATCTCATCGCGCATCAGCAGTTCGCTGCCCATGTAGCGCTCGAACTTGATGCGGCCGAAGCCGGCGGCGTACCACGCCTCGATACGGTTGTCTTCGAAGGTCGCCGTGACATGGCAGGTATCCTTGAAGGTCCGCGGCTGGTCGCCGACTTCCGTCTCCAGATCTTCGAAGCCGACGAAGGTGTAATCGGAGAAGCCGTCGTAGTCGATCGGCTCGACCGTCTCGTCGACATGGTTTGTGCGCTCGCCCTTGCCGTTGACCTCGAACCGATCGCCTGGCTTGGCGCTCTGCGGGAACGTCGGCGCAGGCTTGAAGATGTCGGTCATCACCGGCCTGGACGCGTCGCCACCCCAGGCGGAAATGCCCAGGCGCTCCTGGCCGAGAAGCTGGCGCCCGCTGGCGTCGTAATAGCTGGCCGTGCCAACCCCACCACCGGCGCTGCTCACCTTGATCGCCTCCTGCCCGGCGAACGTGGCCTTCTCGATGGTCAGCGTTTCATCGCTGCTGGACCACGACAGGCCCGGGGTCAAGGTAAAACAGGCGGCGAACTCCGGCGCGGCGATAGCGGGCAGCGAGAGACCAGCCAGGCCAAGAGCAAGCGTGGAGCGCAGCAGCAGAGACGACATATACAGATCCTTGTCAGTAGGCACGGGACGGCAGGGGCGCAGTCCGGGCGGGGATTGTACGTCGTGATCGCGGATCCCACCGTGCTGCGGCAGCCGATCCGCAAGCGCCTCAACGCGACCAACAAAAAACCCCGCTTTCGCGGGGTTTTCTGCTGCTGCGTTCAACCGTTCAGTGCTGCGTCGATCAGAACTTGTAGTTGAACGACGCGGCCAGCACGTCGCCACGGACCTTGTACTTGCCGTTGAGCGAGTTGCCCTGGTTGTTGGTGGTGCCACCGATGATCACGTCCGGATCCTTGGTGAACAGGTGGGTGTAACCGAAGTTGTATTCGGTGTTCGCCGACGGGGTCCAGCCCACGCCCAGCGACAGCCACTTGCGGCTGGTATCGGGCACGCGCACGTCGCGGTGAGCGTTGGTGGTCGGGGTCTGGTCCAGCGCGATACCGCCACGCAGGGTCACCGTGTCGCTCAGCTTGTAATCGGTACCCAGCGAGACGAAGGTCGTATCGCGGTAGCCGAACTCCAGCACCGAATCAGGCTGCGCCGACGCGAAGTCGATGGTGACCTGGTCGAACGCGGTCGACCAGGCAGTGCGGGTGACATCACCCATCACGGTCCAGCGGTCGTTGACGTTGTGGGTGACGCTCAGGGTGGCCGAGGCCGGCAGGGTCAGCGTGGCCTTGCCCGAGGTGCTCACGAAGCGGCCCGGCTGGGCGACGGCCAGCACGGCAGCAGCGTTCTGCGGCACATCGAAGGTGGCATCACCGCCGGTGATCTTGTGCTCGACCTTGGAACGGTAGCTGATGCCGATGTGGGTGTTCTCATCGGGGCTGAACAAGCCACCGACGGTCCAGCCCACGGCATTGTTGTCACCTTCCACGGTCAACTTGCCGTCGGCGCTGCCCGGGGCGAAGCCCGGCACGCGCGACTGCGCCAGCGCGGTGCCGAAGTCGATCTGGTTGCTCAGCTCGATGGTCAGGTGCTCGACGAACACGGACGCACCGAAGGACACGTACGGGTTGACGTCATACGAAGCCGCGAAGCCCAGGTCGATGGCCTTCATGTCGGTCTTCAGGCCGCTGTAACGGCCGACCCAGCCATTGTCGTAATCGGTCTTGAAGCCGAACGGGGCGGTCAGCGAGACGCCGAAGTGGGCCTTTTCGCCGATCGGCATATGGAAGTAGGCGGCCGGAACCGGGGCGATCATGCCGGCGTCGCCGCCGTCACCGCCGGTCTGCGGCTGGCCGGTCGGCTTGCGGCCGGTGCCCTTGAACTTGGCCGAGAAGCTGATGGCGCTCAGGTCGCCCTGGACCTGCATGCCTTCGAGCTGGCGCATGCCGGCCGGGTTGACGGCCATGATCGAGGCGTCGCCGGCGGCGCTGCCGGAACCGGCGAAGGCGCGGCCGAGGCCCTTGGCGCTGTTTTCCTTCAGCTGGAAGGCGGCAGCGTGGACGTGGCCCACGGCCAGGACACCGGCAATGCCGACGGCCAGGGCGGTGACGCGGGCAAGAGTGGAAGCGGTATGCATTGTTGGTTCTCTCCGGAAAGCGGTGATGTTGGCAACGCGCGCCTGCGCCGCCCCTCCCCTTGATGGGTCAGGACAACGCGCCGGATTCCCCTCCCGACATACGACGCCGTATGCGAGTATACCGAGAGCGGTTAATGAAACAATAACGTGCGTCGCCCTTGTGGCTATTCATGCTGAACACGACATATCCCCGTCAGGTCAGCCTCCGCGCTAGGCTAGTGCCCGCATGTTCGTGTCGACCCCCTCCCGCAAGAAAGCCGCCTACCGCTGGGCCACCCCCGTGCTGTTCGCGGCGCTGTGGGTCGCGTTCCTGTGGTCGATCTCCCGGCCGGACGACGCCCGGCGCAGCCTGTGGATGGACTGGGGCGCGCTTTCCACCGGCCTGACCCACCCGCTGGACTGGTGGGCGACCCTGCAGGACGGCAGCGTGCTGCGGCTGTTCACCGCGCTGTTCCTGCATGCGGACTGGTCGCACCTGCTGGGCAACCTGGTGTTCCTGCTGATCTTCGGGCTGCCGGCCGAGCGCGTGCTGGGCCCATGGCGGCTGATGCTGCTGTTCCTGGTCGGCGGGGCGATTTCGAATCTGACCGCGATCTACACCATGGGCAGCCCGGACCAGATCATCATCGGGGCCAGCGGCGCGGTGTCGGCCCTGATCGGCGCCTATCTGGCGCTGTTCCCGGGCGCGCGGCTGGGCGTGGTGATTCCGCTGGGCCTGTTCCTGGAATTCGTGCGTGCGCCGGCCTATCTGCTGATCGGTGTCTGGGCGGCGCTGCAGGTGGTCTTCGCCTACATCGGCCCGACCTTCGGCATGGTCGCCTGGTGGGCGCACATCGCCGGCTTTGTGTTCGGGCTCGGCTATGGCGTGTATGTGCGTGCAGCGATCGCGCGGCGGCTGCGCAAGCGGCATGGGTTTTGAGGGCATGACCGGAAGCGGGTCGGCCGACAGATCGGCCAACGGGTAGTGCCGGCCGCTGGCCGGCTCCACGCAGGGTTGGATTCGAGCAGAGCCGGCCAGCGGCCGGCACTACCTGGTGGGCTTCATGCAGAGCCGGCCAGCGGCCGGCACTACCGATCAGGGCTTGATCGGTGCCGTCGAGGCCGGGGCTTCCGGCTTGGCCGGTGCAGGCGTAGCCGGTGCAGCCGCAGGCTGTTCGGCCGGCTTGGTCTCTGCCGGCTTGGTCTCTGCCGGCTTGGTCTCTGCAGGTTTCGTTTCTGCCGGCTTGACCGTTGCATCGGCAGGCTTTGCCACCGCTGCCCCTGCCGGCTTTGCCGCCGGCTTCTTCGCCGCCTCCGCCTTCTGCCTGGCCAGCACCGAACCCGGTTGCTTCAACTCGGCCAGGGCATCGTTGATCGGGCCATCGCCCGGCAGCACGTCACCGGCCTTGTAGCCTTCGGTGCCTTCTTCGTCACCGCGCAGGTGCCCGGGCAGCGTGGCTTCGCTGTAGTCGGTCAGGCTGGCCGGCAGGTCGTCATCGCCAGCACGCTTTTCCGGCTGCAGCAGCACATCGGGAATGATGCCGGTGGCCTGGATCGACTTGCCGCTCGGCGTGAAATACCGCGCGGTGGTGAGTTTCACCGAGTCCCCGTTGTCCAGCGGCAGTACGGTCTGCACCGAGCCCTTGCCGAAGGTGCGGCTGCCGACCACGCGCGCGCGGCCGTTGTCGCGCAGGGCGCCGGCCAGCACCTCGGAGGCACTGGCCGAGCCGGCGTCGGCCAGCACCACGACCGGCGCGCCCTTGAGCAGATCGCCCGGCGTTGCATCGAAACGGGCATCGCTGATCGAGATGCGGCCACGGGTACTGACGATGTTGCCCTTCTCGAGCAGGTCGTCGGCTACCTGCACCGCGGCGGTCAGCAGGCCACCCGGGTTGCTGCGCAGGTCCAGCACCAGCCCCTTGAGCTTGCCACCAGCCTGCTGCTGCAGCTGGGCAACGTGCTTCTGGAAATCGGCACCGGTGTCGGCCTGGAAGGTGCTCAGGCGGATGTAGCCGTAACCGGGTTCAAGCATCCGGCTGCGCACGCTGGTCACGCGGATGGTCTCGCGGGTGACGCTGACATCGAACGGCTTGGGCTTGCCTTCGCGCACCAGGGTCAGCACGACCTTGGTGCCGGCCACGCCGCGCAGCGGCTCGGTAGCCTCGATCGCACTGATCGGCTTGCCGTCGATGGCGATGATCAGGTCGCCAGCAAGGATGCCCGCGCGTGCGGCCGGGGTATCGTCGATCGGCGAGATCACTTTCAGGCTGCTGTTGTCGGGCTGCTGCTGCAGCTCCACGCCGATGCCGTCGTAGGCGCCGTTGGCCTGCTCATCGAAGGCTTCGGCGTCTTCCTTGTCGAAATAGGTGCTGTGCGGATCCAGATCCAGCAGCAGGCCACGGATGGCGGACTGCATGAGCTTCTTGTCATCGACCGGGTCGACGTAGGCGGCGCGCACCGCGTTGTACACGGCCACATAGCGGCGGATCTCTTCCAACGGAACCCGTGAGGTCACCGCTTCTTCCGTGGTGGCCGCATCGGCCCCGCGTGCCGGCGCTTCGGCGGTCTGCTGCGCCCAGGACACCGCGGGCAACAGGGCCAGCAGCAAGGTGGCGGAACGGGCTACGCGCATGAAGCACTCCAGGATGAGCGGGGGACGGTTGAGCCACGCACCGGGGTGCGTCGCCCGATTATGCGCGAAGCGACGATAAATTCCCGTTGAACCCCGCCCCTGGCGGTGCGCTGCTGTTGTGCGCGGTTTATCGCCGCTGCAGCCAGCTGCCGGGGTCGACCGGCTGGCCATTGCGGCGCAGCTCGAAGTACAGCGCGGTCACGCCCTGCCCACCCGAGTTGCCGACCTTGGCCACGGCCTCACCCTTCTTCACCGTGGCGCCGGCATCGCGCAGCAGGGTGTCGTTGTGGGCGTACAGGCTCATGTAGCCGTTGCCGTGGTCGACGATCAGGATCATGCCGTAGCCGGTCATCCAGTCGGAGAACACCACGGTGCCATCGGCGACGGCGGTGATCGTGCTGCCCGCTGGCGCACCGATCAGCACGCCGCTGCTGGTGCGGCCATCGGGCAGCTTGCCGCCATAGCGGGCGAGCAGATTGCCGGACAACGGCCAGCCCAGGCCGCCCACCTTCGGGGCCGGTGCGGAAGCGACCGCAGGGGGCGTCTTGGTCGCCCGCGGCGGCGGCCGCGTGCCACTGGCGGCAGCAGCGCGATCAGCCTTCTCCGCAGCGGCTTTTTCCGCAGCGGCCCGGCGCGCGGCAGCGCGACGTTCCGCCTCGGCACGTGCAGCGGCGGCACGCAGATTCGCGAGCAGCCTTTCCAGTGCCTTGGCGTCCTGGCCCAGCGCCTTCTCACGCTCGCTGCGGTCCTTGTAGCGCTCATCCAGCGTGGCAACCGTGGCCGCCCGCTCGCGGCGGTCATCGGCCAACGTGGCCACCTGCTGTTTCTGCTGTTGGCGGGTGCCTTCCAGCGCCTTGCGCCGTTCGACGATCTCCGTCTCCACGCGCTGCAGTTCGGTGAGGTCGGCCGTCAGCGACTGGATCCGCTGCGCGCGCTCGCGCTGCAGGTAGCGGTGGTAGGCCAGGCTGCGGTTCGCATCGGCAACACGGTCCTGCGACAGCAGCAGCTTCAGCGGTGCGTTGTTGCCGATGCGATAGGCCGCGCGCAGCAGCGAGGCCAGCTCCGTGCGCTGCTGTTCCAGCCCGGCCTGCAGCGCATCGCGCTTGGCCTGCAGTTCGTTCATGGCGCGGGTTTCGCGCTGCAGCGCGGTTTCGGTCTGGGCCAGTACGCGCCCGGTGCGGGCCACCTTCTCATCGGCTTCGCGCAGCTGGCGCGATGCCTGCCCACGCTGGCCTTCCAGCGTCCGCCGTTCCTGGGCCACGCCCTTGAGCTCGCTGCGCAGCTTCTGCAGCTTGCGCTCGGCCTCCTTGGACGACTGCGCGGCCAGCGGGCTGGCGCCGAGCACGGCCACTGCCAGCACGAGGGCACGCAACGCCGGGCTCAGCCACTGCGTGCGACCGCGTCCATCGGTCGGATTGTTATCCCGGCGTGAGGAAAAGGCGTTGTGGCGCAAGGGCTTTCCAGTGACTTCAGGCAGATGCGGATTGCAACGATGCATGGTGACATTCCTGCAGGCGGCCTGCCAGCCGCGCTCCACCATCGAGGTTCCCATGAAACGCTCCCTGCTTCCGCTGCTGCTGGCCCTGACGCTGCCCTGTGGGCCGGCCTTGGCAAGCGACAACATCAGCAAGGTCAACGGCAGCATCTCCGCCGAGGCTGGCCAGAGCTACGGCAATCTGGAGACGGTCAACGGCGGCATCAAGGTCGCCGAAGGCGCCGTCACCGGTCGCATTGAAACCGTCAACGGCGGCATCCGGGTGGCCGATCGCGCGCGCACCGGCGGCATTTCCACGGTCAATGGCAGCGTGCGGGTGGGGCGCGAAGTGATTGCCAGTGGCGGCGTGGACACCGTCAACGGCGGCATCTTCCTGGACCGCGGCACGCAGATCGATGGCGGCCTGGAAACCGTCAACGGCAGCATCGGCCTGGTCGAAACGCGCGTGGCGCGCGGCATCGAAACGGTCAACGGCGACATCACCGTTGGCGTGGGCTCGCAGGTCGAGGGCGGGATCGAGGTCAAGAAGCCGAACTTCAACCTGTCCTTGACGCCTGGCCGCAAGCCGCGCGTGATCATCGGGCCGAACGCGTCCGTCAACGGAGCGCTGCAGTTCGAGCGCGAGGTCACCCTGTACGTGCACCGCACTGCCCGCATCGGCCGGGTCAGCGGCGCCGTGGCCGTACCTTTCGATACCGACACCGCGCCACAGGATTGATATGGTGGTGACTGGTGCCATGCGCACCCGCCTTTCCCGTTCCAGGAACCGATGATGCCCCGCAAACTTCTGTTGTGCCTTGCCGCTGCCGCTGCGTTGACCGCGTGCAAGGGCGAATCCACCGCGCCCACCGCAGCGCCCGCCACCGACGCGGCGCCCACCGCACCGGGCCACGCGTTCTCGCCCGAGATCAACGCCGACGACTTCGCCGAGCTGGTCAAGACCCTGGCCTCGGATGAGTTCGAAGGCCGTTCGCCGGGCAGCAAGGGCGAAGAATTGACCGTCAATTACATCCGCGACCAGATGCAGCGCATCGGCCTGCAGCCGGGCAACGGCGACAGCTGGTTCCAGGACGTGGCGATGACCGAGACCACCGCCGACGAATCGACCGTGCTCAAGCTGGACCAGGCGGGCAAAACCCGCGAGCTGACGTTCGGCACCGACATGGTGATCGGCACCCGCAGCGGCCAGCCGGAGGTGAAGGTCCAGGACAGCGATCTGGTGTTCGTCGGCTACGGCGTGGACGCACCGGAGCAGAAGTGGAACGACTACGCCGGCCAGGACTGGAAGGGCAAGACCGTCGTGATGTTCGTCAACGACCCGGGCTTCCACGTCAACGACGAGAAGCTGTTCGACGGCAAGCGCATGACCTATTACGGCCGCTGGACCTACAAGTTCGAGGAGGCCGCACGCAAGGGCGCTGCTGCCGCACTGATCGTGCACGACACCGCCGGTGCGTCGTACGGCTGGGATGTGGTCAAGAACTCGTGGGCCGGCCCGCAGTACGACCTGCCGGCCAAGGATGATCCGGAAGCGCGCCTGCCCGCACAGGGCTGGTTGAGCGCCGAGGCCGCGCGCCAGCTGTTCGCCGAGGCCGGCCTGGACCTGGACAAGGCCTACAAGGATGCCAGCAAGCGCGGCTTCAAGCCGGTCCCGCTGAAGGCCAAGGTCTCCTTCGACCTGAAGAGCACCATCGCCGAGAAGAAGTCGCGCAACGTGGTCGGCGTCCTGCCCGGCAGCAAGCGCGCCGACGAGGCCGTGCTGTACATGGCGCACTGGGATCACCTGGGCAAGCACGAGGGTGAGCAGGGCGACAACATCTACAACGGTGCCGTCGACAACGCGACCGGCGTGGCCGGCATCCTGGAAGTCGCTGACGCGATGGTCCACCAGCAGCCGGCACCGGAGCGTTCGGTGGTGTTCCTGGCGGTGACGCTGGAAGAGTCCGGCCTGCTCGGCTCGAAGTACTACGTCAGCCACCCGACCTTCCCGCTGGACAAGATCGCCGGCGTGATCAACATCGATGCGATGTCGGTGGCCGGCCGCGCCAAGGACATGACCGTGACCGGTTTCGGCAGCTCCGAGCTGGAGGACATCCTCAAGCCGCTGGCCGCGAATCAGGGCCGCACCCTGCACGGCGAGACCGCGGTGCAGAGCGGCTTCTACTTCCGTTCGGATCATTTCAACTTCGCCAAGGCGGGCGTGCCGGCGCTGTATGCCGACGGTGGTGAGGATCTGCGCGAGGGCGGTGTCGAGGCTGGCCGCAAGGCGGCCGAAGACTACGGCAGCCACCGTTACCACGGCCCCAAGGATGAGTTCGATCCGGCCACCTGGAAGCTGGACGGCACGGTCGAGGACCTGCAGCTGCTGTACGGGGTTGGCAAGGAACTGGCCGGCGGCGATCGTTGGCCGAACTGGTACGAAGGCAATCCGTTCAAGGCGGCACGCGATGCGATGATGAAGGGCAAGGGCGCTGAGGCGCCGGCCGCGGAGTCTGCGCGCTGAGCGGTCGTTCTAGCTGATGTGATCTCTGTTTCATGAAAACGGCGCCTTTCGGGGCGCCGTTTTTTTTGCGGCGGCGGCTGGGTTGGTCGGGCGTTGGGACGCGATACCCTTGCCGGCGAATGTCCCCCGGGGTCGGCCTGTGGCCGCCCCCTCCTCCTTAATTTCGCCCACAAGGGCATCGCGACCCACGTGTGGAGACCACTGGCGCCGCCCAGCAGCAGCGCGACAGCGAGTGCCGGGATTGATCTGGTCAGTCCGCACACAGCACGCGAAGCCTCGTAGCGGCCGGTAGGCGCCTGGGCAAAATCAAGGAGGAGGGCGTCGTCGTCAGGCGGCGGCCGGGGGACATTTGCCGAGGGGCCTGCCGGTCGCTACGGGGGCCTTACGCTCGCGGAAGATGCGAGCGGAGACGCCACCATTCCCAAAACGCAGAACTGCCCAGCGAGACCCGCCGCACTACTGCTCAGCGAGACCCGCCGCACTGGCTGCATGACCGTGCTCATCTGCTGTGGCACGTGAAATGAGGCGCTCCCATCCGTTGGGAGAAGGACAAAAAAAACCCCGCTGCGTGAGCAGCGGGGTTTTGGGTAAAAACCCTGGCGATGACCTACTCTCGCATGGCTTAGGCCACACTACCATCGGCGCAGCTGCGTTTCACTTCCGAGTTCGGGATGGGATCGGGTGGTTCCACAGCGCTAATTTCACCAGGGAGACGGTTGGAGCAGCGCGATGCGCCGGCTCAGCAGAGGTCTCTTCCGAGAAACAGATACCTGCAAAAACCAGGTGCCTGCAATAAAAGAAAACCCCGCTGCGTGAGCAGCGGGGT
>NZ_KV791265.1:0-619 GCF_001807865.1 Stenotrophomonas sp. HMSC10F06
CAAAAGTCATGACCTCCACCAGAGGTGGAGGTTTGGGACGCTACGCTTGAACCACTAGAAGTGGTTTTGTTATGTGTTAGTAAGAGCCCTTAAAAAGGTCGGCATGGTCGGAAGCCTTGTCGGCCTTTTCCTGATTGCGGATATAGCGTCTAACGACCTGTTCATCGTAACCGATGGTCGAAACGAAGTATCCTCGCGCCCAAAAATGATAGCCGCGATATTTGCGCTTCTTTGCATATTTATTGGCAACGTAAAGCGCCGTCTTGCCCTTCAAAAACCCGACAATGTGCGCCACCGAATATTTCGGTGGGATCGATATCAGCATATGCACGTGGTCCGGCATCAGGTGTCCTTCTTCTATCCGGCACCCTTTTTGCAAGCTCAATCGAATAAACAAATCCCGTAGCTCAAGGCGAAGGTCGCCATAAAGCCGCTTCGTGCGGTATTTGCTGCCAAAAACCACATGATATTGGCAGACCCAAGTCGCATGTGTAAGATGGTTATCGTCCATTATAACCTCCGGTTTCGATCACTTCGTGATCCAAGCCGGAGGTTTCTTTCATACAGCGTAAAACTCTTCCAATCCTCCGCCAGAGGCGAAGGTTTTCTTCTCGTGAAA
>NZ_KV791266.1:0-85445 GCF_001807865.1 Stenotrophomonas sp. HMSC10F06
GCGCTGAGTCGTCGCCCGTGGTGTCCGCTTTGCAAGGCGTCGACATTCGGATGAATGTGTTCCTCAACGAGCACAACATCCGGACCGTAATTACGTCATATCCGCTTCCAGCCACATCGCCCCGGGAAGCTCATCCTCGGCCACTACCCCTTCAAAGCGCGGACGAGCAAACCAGTATCCCTGCATCAGCTCGATGCCGAGATCGGAAAGGCAGCGCGCCTCGTCAGCGGTTTCTATCCCCTCGGCGATCACGTCAATTTCCAGCGCTGCACACATGGACACCACACCGGCAACGATGGCGCGCCGTGAGGCGCTCCGGTCAACCCCGCGGATCAAGCCCATGTCCAGCTTGACCATGTCGGGCTGGAAATCGGCCAGCAGGTTCAGGCCGGCAAAGCCGGCACCGAAATCATCGATGGCCGTCTTGAAGCCGATCCGTTTGTACTCGGTGAGGATCTCGGCCAGCCACTTGCCGTCGTTGATCTGCTCGCCTTCAACGGTTTCGAAGATGATCCGCTCGACCGGAAAGTCGTGTCGTCGCGCAGCCTCCAGGGTGGAGCGGATGCACAGTTCGGGCCGGTAAATGGCGTTGGGCAGGAAGTTGATCGACAGATGCGAGGGCATCTTCAACCGGGCGGCGATCTCGATAGCCTTGGCACGGCATGCCTGGTCGAACACGTAACAGTTATCGGCGGTCACCCGGGACAGCACCGAGTTGGCCGGCTCGCCTGCCGGGCCGCGCACCAAGGCCTCATGGGCGAAGACCTGTCTTGTGCGCATATCGACGATGGGCTGGAACGCATAGCTGAACGCGAACGACAGCGGCTCGGCGTCACGACACAGCGCACATTGGGTGCGCTTTTGGGCGGAGGGCATGCGCTGGGTTCCTGCACGCGATGGCGGGCGAGCATAGCCGATGCGTGTCAGGACCGCGTCGACGCCTGGGCGAGCATCCCACCGCCCTGGCGCCTCCTGCGGGAAGGGTGGCCTTCACAGCTACCACGGCACCCCCAATGCAACTATGAGGGCCGCGACCTGCCCCCCATCGGTAACCTATGCCCCACCTTCGTCGTCTTTTTGGCCGTTGGCTGCGTCTGCGTCGTCTTGTCCGTTGGCGCTGGCGGGAGCGCCAGGCCTCGGCGCCGGCCATCGAGGCCACCGAGGGCCCCCTGCGCGCCGCGCTGTACAGCGTTGAACAGATGGAGGTGTACGGCCGCGCCCTTGCGCGCCAGCACCGGGTGCGGATGCGGCCTGGCGCAGAGCGCCTGCTCGATCGCCTGCAGGCCAACGAGCGTGTCCTGGAAGACGCCAACACGCTGCTCAGCAGCGTGGTGCGTGAACAGCGGCCGGTCACCCCCGCCGGGGAATGGCTGCTCGACAACTACTACCTGATCGAAGAACAGATCCAGACCGCGCGACGCCATCTGCCGCGCGGCTACAGCCGTCAGTTGCCTTCACTTGTCGCCGGCCCCTCGGCCGGCCTGCCGCGTGTGTATGAACTGTCGATGCAGGCCATCGCGCACGGCGACGGTCGCATCGACGCCGATACCCTGGGCCGTTTCATCGCCTCCTACCAGTCGCTTGCTCCCCTGAGCCTGGGTGAACTGTGGGCGGTCCCCATCATGCTGCGCCTGGCGCTGCTCGAAAATCTGCGGCGCATGGCCGCCCGGGTGATGCGCGATGGCACGGACCGCAGCCTGGCGGCGCAATGGGCTGAGGACCTCAATCGCGCGGCGTCCGACACCCCGACCGAGGTGGTCCTGGTGGTGGCCGACATGGCCCGCTCCGAGCCGCCCTTGACCGGTGCCTTCATCGCCGAGCTGACCCGCTCGCTGCAGGGGCGCGGCGGCGCGTGGGCCATGCCCATCGCCTGGCTGGAACAGTGGGCCGCCGCGGCCGGTCAGCGCATCGATGAACTGGTCGCCGCCGAGGGCCAACAGCAGGCGGCCGACCAGGTCTCCATCGGCAACAGCATCGGCAGCCTGCGCTTCCTCTCCACCATGGATTGGCGCACCTTTGTCGAAGACATGAGTGTGGTCGAGCAGCGGCTGCGGGAAGACCCGATGGCCGTCTATCCGCAGATGGATTTCGGCACCCGCGATGCCTATCGCCATGTCGTAGAGAAGATCGCGCGCGGGAGCCGCGTTGCGGAAGAACGCGTTGCGACCATCGCGCTGGATCTGGCACGCACGGCTGCGCCGCACGATGGGCCACGTGCGCACGTGGGCTATTGGCTCGTGGGCGAAGGCGCCTCGGCCACCGTCGACGCAGTGGCCGAGGCAGCGCCACGGCACCGCAAGGCCCGGCGACTGGCGCACCGCGTGCCCCTTGCCCTGTACCTGCTGCCGATTGCCCTGCTGGCGGTGGTGGCCACCGGCGGCCTGCTGGCATCGGGCAGTGGCGCGGTGCCCATCTGGCTGGCCGCGCTGCTCGGGCTTCTGGTGTTCAGCGAGCTGGGCATCGTCCTGGTGAACTGGACGGCGACGGTACTGGTCACGCCCAGGCCGCTGCCCAAGCTCGATTTCAGCGAAGGTATCCCCGCCGCCTGCTCCACCGTGGTCGCGGTCCCCTCGATGCTGTCCAGTATCGAAGGCATCGATGTGCTGACCGAGGCGCTGGAGGTCCGCTTCCTGGCCAACCGCGATCCCCAGCTGCGCTTCGTGCTGCTGACGGACTTCCTCGACGCCGCGGCCGCCGAGACGCCGACGGACGACACCCTGCTTGCGCACGCCGTGGAGCGCATCGAGGAACTGAACAGTCGCTACGCGGCCGAGCGCGGCGATCGCTTCTACCTGCTGCAGCGCCCCAGGCAATGGAACCCGGGCGAAGGGGTGTGGATGGGGCACGAGCGCAAGCGCGGCAAGCTGGCAGCGCTCAACGCCCTGCTCCGCCAGGGCGATGCAGCCGCATTCATGCGCACCGTCGGTGACACGGCCGCCTTGGTCGGCGTCCGCTACGTCATCACCCTGGATTCGGACACGCAGCTTCCGCGGGATGCCGCACGCGCCTTCGTCGCCACGTTGGCGCACCCGCTCAACCGCCCGCGCTTCGATCCGGCGCTGCAACGCGTGGTGGAGGGCTACGGCATCCTGCAGCCCAGCGTCGGCACCAGTCTGGGCACGCGCCGCACCTCGCGGTTTGCGCGGATGTTCGGCAGCGAGCCCGGCATCGACCCGTACTCGCGCATGGTCTCGGATGTCTACCAGGACCTGTTCGACGAAGGCTCGTTCGTGGGCAAGGGCATCTATGACGTCGAAGCGTTCGAGCATGCGCTCGAGGGCCGCCTGCCCGAGAACCGCATCCTCAGCCACGACCTGCTGGAAGGCTGCTATGCCCGTGCTGGCCTGGTCAGCGATGTGCGCCTGTACGAGGACTACCCCGAACGCTACGCCGCCGATGCCAAGCGCCGTGCGCGCTGGATCCGCGGCGACTGGCAGCTGTTGCCCTGGTTGATGCCGTGGACACCGCGCCCGGGATCGGGATGGGAACGCAACCGGCTCAGCCTGCTGTCGCGCGGCAAGTTGCTGGACAACCTGCGCCGGAGCCTGGTGCCGATCGCCGCCTTGGCCTTGCTGGTGGCGGGTTGGCTGTATGCCGAAAACCCGGCTGCGTGGACGGCATGGGTGCTGGCGCTGTGGTTCGCGCCGCCGCTGATCGGCATGCTGCGCGATGCGCTGAGCGTTCCGGACGACACGCCGCTGGAAGCGCACTACATCATGGTCGGGCGCGGCACGCTGCAGTCGTTGCTGCGCGCGGCCACCCAGGTCGCGTGTCTGCCCTACGAAGCGTTGCTGGCCGGTGGCGCGGTGCTGCGCACGCTCTGGCGCATGACCGTCACCCGCCGCCATCTGCTGCAATGGAACCCCTCCAGCGAAGTCGAGCGCCGCCTCGGTAGCGACCGCGGCGCGGAATGGCGGGTGATGGCGCCGGCGTCGGTCTTGGCGGTTGCGCTGGCGGCGGTCGTGGCCAGCGTGGCTCCGCAGGCACTGCCTGTCGCCCTGCCCCTGCTGTTGGCGTGGACCTTCGCGCCCGCGTTGATGGCGTGGCTGGGCCGGCCGCCGGCCGCAAGCGTGGCCGAACTGTCCGTGACCCAGCGGGCATTCCTGGGCCGGCTGGCGCGGCGCACCTGGTCGTTCTTCCAGGCGTGGGTGCGCGAGCAGGATCACTGGCTGCCGCCGGACAACATCCAGGAGCATCCCTCGCTGGTGGTGGCGCGGCGCACCTCGCCGACCAACATCGGCCTGTCGCTGCTGGCCAATCTGTCTGCATGGGATTTCGGCTGGCTCCAGCTGGGCGCGGTCGCCGAACGTACCGCGCTCACGTTCGATACGCTGGACCAGCTGCCGCGCCATCGCGGCCACTTCCTGAACTGGTACGACACCGAAACCCTCGCGCCGTTGCCGCCGCGCTACGTCTCCACCGTGGACAGCGGCAACCTGGCCGGCCACCTGCTGACCCTGCGGCAAGGCCTGCTCGCGCTGGTGGACGCGCCGGTACTGGCGCCGCACACCTTCGACGGCCTGGCCGATACGCTCGGTGTGCTGGAAGAGGAACGGCAGCGTCATCGCTCTGCTGACGCGCCACTGGGCGAGGCACTCAACCACCTTCGCCAGCGCCTGGCCTCAACGCGTACCGACCCACCCCGTGGGACGGCGCAGCTGCTCGCCCGGTTGCAGGAGCTGGCCGGTCTGGCCGATGCCGTGCTGTCGCAATGGCCGGCACCGCCAGCGCCCGAGGAAGGTGCGCTGCACTGGCCGGCCCTGTTCGCTGCCGAATGCCACGCCGCGCACGCGACACTTGCCAACCTCCCGGCCGATGCCGGCGCGGACGACGAGGCGCCAGTACCGAGCCTGCGCCAGCTGGCCGCCCTGCCCGGCTCCGCCGGTGCGGACGCGCGCGCGCGCATCGAGCAGCTGCAGGCGCTGGCGCACCGCGCCGGGCAGTTCTCGCTGATGGAATACGGCTTCCTGTTCTACCGCACCCGCAACCTGCTCTCGATCGGCTACAACGTCGACGACCATCGCCTGGACAACAGTTTCTACGACCTGCTGGCGTCCGAAGCGCGGCTGTGTGCCTTCGTCGCCATCGCCCAGGGCCAGTTGGCGCAGGAGAGCTGGTTCGCGCTCGGGCGGATGCTCACCGAGGTCAACGGCACACCGACGCTGTTGTCGTGGAGTGGCTCGATGTTCGAGTACCTCATGCCGCAGCTGGTGATGCCCAGCTATCCGGACACGCTGCTCGACCAGACCGCGCGGCATGCGGTGGAGGCGCAGATCGTCTACGGCCGCACCTTGAATCTGCCGTGGGGCGTGTCCGAGTCGGGCTATAACGCTGTGGATGCGCGCCTGAACTACCAGTACCGCGCGTTTGGTGTGCCCGGGTTGGGGCTCAAGCGCGGCTTGGGCCAGGATCGGGTGATTGCGCCCTATGCCAGCATGATGGCGCTGATGGTGGCGCCGGAGGCGGCGTGCCAGAACCTCCAGGCACTCGAAGGGCTGGGGTTCTCCGGGCGCTTCGGTATGTACGAGGCGATCGACTACACCCCCGCCCGGGTGCCGCCGGGGCAGGAACACGTGCTGCTGCGTTCGTTCATGGCCCACCACCAGGGCATGGGCCTGCTGTCGCTGGATTACCTGTTGCGCGACCAGCCGATGCAGCGCCGTTTCGTTGCCGATACCGAGTTCCAGGCGACCTTGCTGCTGCTGCAGGAACGCATTCCGCGCATCGGCGTGTTCCATCCGCATGAGGTCGAAGCCCTGGGCGAGCACTCGGCCATGGCCGAGCACGAGACCTCCCTGCGCGTCCTGCGCGACCCGGCGGGCCCGCGCCCGGAAGTGCAGCTGCTTTCCAACGGGCGCTACCACGGCATGCTGACCCATGCCGGCGGCGGCTACAGCCGCCACGGCGACCTGTCGCTCACCCGCTGGCGCGAAGACGGCACCACCGATGCCTGGGGGTCGTTCTGCTACCTGCGCGACGTGGACAGCGGCGAGTTCTGGTCTGCCGCCTACCAGCCCACCTGCGTGGCGCTGGACCATTACGAGGCGATCTTCTCCGACGCCAAGGCGGAGTTCCGCGGTACCCGCCGCGGCTGCGAGAGCCACCTGCAGGTCGCCATCTCCGCCGAGGACGACATCGAGCTCAGGCGCCTGCGCCTGACCAACCGCGGCCGTCGCCAGCGCACGGTGGAAATCACCACCTATGCCGAAGTGGTGCTGGCGCCCGCAGCGTCCGACGATGCGCATCCGGCCTTCAGCAACCTCTTCGTGCAGAGCGAGATCCTGGCCGCCAAGCAGGCCGTGCTCTGCACGCGCCGGCCCCGTTCGCACGACGAAGTGCCACCGTGGATGTTCCATCTGGTCGCGGTGCATGACGCCGAGGTGGTGTCGATCTCCTACGAAACCGACCGTGCGCGCTTCCTGGGGCGTGGCAACACGCCGCGGACCCCGCAGGCGTTGACCACCGATATCGACCTCTCCGGCACGGGCGGCTCGGTGCTCGACCCGATCGTGGCCATCCGCGTGCGGGTGGTGCTGGAGCCCGAGCAGACCGTGCAGCTGGACATGGTGTTTGGCATCGGCGCCGACCGCACCGGGTGCGAGGCGATGGTCGACAAGTACCGTGATCGTCGCCTGGCAGACCGCGTCTTCGACCTGTCCTGGACACACAGCCAGGTGGTGCGCCGGCAGATCAACGCCAGCCAGGCCGAGGCCTCGCTGTACGAGCGCCTGGCCAGCCACGTGCTGTATGCCAATCCGCTGCTGCGCGCGGGCGACGCCGTCCTGCAGCAGAACCAGCGCGGACAATCCGGGCTGTGGGGCCATGCCATCTCCGGCGACCTGCCCATCGTGCTGCTCAAGGTCGCCGACGCGGAGAACGTGGAACTGGTCAGGCAGCTGGTGCAGGCGCACGCGTATTGGCGCCAGAAGGGACTCAACACCGATCTGGTCATCTGGAACGACAGCAAGGCCGGCTATCGGCAGGAACTGCAGGATCAGATCCTGGGGATGGTGGCCGCCAGTTCGGAGACGGGCCTGCTCGATCGCCCCGGCGGCATTTTCGTGCGGCCGGTGCAGAACATGAGCCACGAGGACCGCGTTCTGCTGCAGGCGGTGGCACGGGTGGTGCTCAGTGACGAGGACGGCACGCTGGCGGCGCAGGTGGGGCGCCAACCGCTGCCCGTGCGGCGCATTCCGGCCCTGGTGCCGCAGGCGGAGCAGCAGGAACTGGCCCTGGCGATGGAAGAGAAGCCCGGGCTGCCCGTCGTCGCCGACCCGGGACCCGAACCCGGACTGCCCCCAGGTGTTGAGCACGACGAAGAGGTGGACGACCCGTGGCCGTTCCTTCCGTATCGCGGCGCCGGCCGATTCGACAACGGCACCGGCAGTTTCAGCGAGGACGGCCGCGAGTACGTGGCGGTGGTACGCGAAGGTGCCCCGACCCCGGCCCCATGGGCGAACGTGATCGCGAACGCCCGTCTGGGCACGGTCGTCAGCGAGAGTGCACCGGGCTACACCTGGTTCGAAAACGCACACGAATTCCGCTTGACGCCCTGGCTCAACGATCCGGTGTCCGATACCGGCGGCGAAGCCTTCTACGTGCGCGATGAGGACACCGGCCGTGTCTGGTCGCCGATGCCGCTGCCATGCCGGGGCACCGGTGCGTACCGTACCCGCCATGGCTTCGGCTACACGGTCTACGAGCACATCGAAGACGGCATCGCCAGCGAGTTGTGGGTCTTCGTCGATGTCACTGCGCCGCTGAAGTTCTCGGTCCTGCGCTTGCACAACCTGTCGGGCCGGCCACGGCGGCTGTCGGCCATCGGCTACGTGGAATGGGTCATGGGTGACCTGCGCCCGAAGTCGCGCATGCACGTGGTCACCGAACGCGACCCGCAGACCGGGGCGCTGCTGGCGCGCAACAGCTACAGCACCGAGTTCGGCGGCCGGATGGCCTTCTTCGACACCGATGCCGAGGGCTGCGGCTGGACCTGTGACCGCCTGGAGTTCATCGGCCGCAACGGCGGATTGCACGCCCCTGCGGCGTTGCGTCGCGAGCGTCTGGATGCACGGGCCGGTGCGGGCATGGATCCCTGCGCGGCGATCCAGGTGCCGCTTGAGCTGGCGCCGGGCGACCGCAGTGAAACCACGTTCCGCCTTGGCGCGGGGCGCGACCGCGAGGAAACGCTGGCATTGGCAAGAAGCCGCCAGGGCAATCAGGAAGCCATCGATGCGTTGGATGCCCTGCGGATCCACTGGCGCAATGTACTGGCCACGGTGCAGGTCCGCACGCCGGATCCGGCGTTCGACGCACTCGCCAATGGCTGGCTGGTCTACCAGACCCTGGGCTGCCGCTACCTGGCACGCAGTGGCTACTATCAATCCGGCGGCGCGTTCGGCTTCCGTGACCAGCTGCAGGACGCGCTCGCCCTCGTACACGCGCGCCCGGACCTGACCCGCGAACACCTGCTGCTCTGCGCGGCACACCAGTTCACCGAAGGCGATGTGATGCACTGGTGGCACCCGCCGCAAGGTCGCGGCGTGCGCACCCGCTGCTCGGACGACTATCTGTGGCTGCCCCAAGGCGCATGCCGCTACCTGGAGGTCACCGGCGACGCCAGCGTGCTGGACGAAGTGGTTGGCTACATCGAGGGCCGCGCGGTGACGCCGGAGGAGGAAGGCTACTACGACATGCCCACCCTTTCGGCACAGCGCGGCACACTCTATGCACACTGCGTCGTCGCGCTGGAACGCGGGTGCCGGTTGCTCGGCGAACGCGGGCTTCCGTTGATGGGCAGCGGCGATTGGAACGATGGCATGAACCGCGTCGGTGACCAGCAGCGCGGTGAAAGTGTGTGGCTCGGGTTCTTCCTGCATGACACGCTTCGCCGCTTCATCGGGCTGGCCAACGCGCGTGGCGATGCCGCCCGTGCGCAATGGTGCGAAGAACAGGCCGAACGCCTGCGCCAGAATCTGGAACAGCATGCCTGGGACGGCGCGTGGTATCGCCGTGCCTGGTTCGACAACGGCGCCATATTGGGCTCGTCACAGAATCAGGAGTGCCGCATCGATTCGATCTCCCAGAGCTGGTCGGTGCTGTCAGGCGTGGCCGCGCCTGAGCGTGCCACGCAAGCCCTGGATTCGCTGTACACGCATCTGGTGCGAAAGGACGCCAAGCTGATCCAGCTCCTCGACCCGCCCTTCGACCAGACCACCGAGGACCCCGGCTACATTCGGGGTTACGTACCGGGCGTGCGCGAGAATGGCGGCCAGTACACCCACGCGGCGGTGTGGGCGGCGATGGCATTTGCTCAACAGGGCGATGCAGTGCGTGCCTGGGAGCTGGCCGGCATGATCAACCCCCTGAACCACACGCTGGACGCCGAGGCGGTCCAGACCTACCGCGTCGAACCCTATGTGTTGGCTGCCGATGTCTACGCCGTGTCGCCGCACGTCGGGCGAGGCGGCTGGACGTGGTACACCGGGTCGGCCGGTTGGATGTATCGCCTGCTGGTGGAATCCCTGCTCGGCATCCGTCGCGACGGCGATCGTCTTTCGCTTGAACCTTGCCTGCCCGATCATTGGCCGTCCTTCGAACTGAGCTACCGCTTCGGGCGCAGCCTGTACGAGTTCGTGGTGACCCGCACTGCGCAGGGTCAGCCGACCCTGCATGTGGATGACGTCCTGCAGCCGGACCTGACCGTCCTGCTCCGCGACGACGGCCATTACTACCGTGTCGCGCTTGATCTGGGTGCACCTCCGGGATGAGCGTTCGTCCCGACATACAGGTGCAGCTTGATGCGCTGGCCGACAAGCTGGACCACTGGGTGGCGCGAGTGCGCCACCCAGCGCAATTCTGGCCGCAGTTTGAACAGCTGACTGGTGAGATTCTCGACCAATGCGCGAACGCGGAGAGGGACCATGCGCGTGCGTCTATACAGGCCATGCTCGAACACCATGCGCTGGAACTCCCATCCTGGCACGAACGGGACGACACGCTGCCGCCGGGGACGCCGGGAGCCTGATGGCGCGAACGATCGCAGCGCCCCGTCGGATGGCGTCGTCGCATTGCCGTCCTTCCAGCGCCATCGGCCGGGCAATGGCGCCTCGCCACACTGCCCAGCCACTCAGCGCCCCCTACACCGCCTCGACCTCCATCGCTGCCCCACCCCGCCGCTGCTCACGCCGGCGATGCACCCAGTAGTACAGCGTCGGCAGTACCAGCAGGGTCAGCAGCATCGCCGATAGCAGCCCGCCAATCACCACCACCGCCAGCGGCTTCTGGGTCTCAGCCCCAATCGCATGCGACGTCGCCATCGGCAGCAAGCCGAACATCGCCAACAGCGCCGTCATCAGCACCGTCCGCAGGCGCTGCAGTGCGCCCTGCACCACGGCGTCGTAGAGCGCCATGCCCTGCTCGCGCAGCTGGCCGAATCGCGTCAACATGATCACGCCGTTGAGTACCGCTTGCCCAAACAAGGCAATGAAGCCGATCGCCGCCGACACCGACAGCGGAATCCCGGTCAGCAGCAACGCCAGGATGCCGCCGATCATCGCCAGCGGAACGTTGGCCAGGATCAGCGCGGCGCTGGTGACGTCCTTGAAGGCATCAAACAGCAGCACGAAGATGATCAGCACCGAGAGCGGCACCACCCAACCCAGACGGGCCATGGCGCGCTGCTGGTTCTCGAACTCGCCGGACCAGTCGATCCGGTAGCCCTCCGGCAGATCGATGGTCGCGTCGACCTGCCGGCGCATGTCGGCCACCACGCTGCCCATGTCGCGCCCGGCGATGAAGATGCTCACAGCTTTGACGCGCTGGGCGTTCTCACGCGAGATGTTGATCGCACCGCTGGCCATGTTGAAGTCCGCCACATCTCCCAGTGTCACCGTCTGGCCTGAGGCCGTACCCACCGGCACGGTGCGCAGGCGCTGCAGATCGCGGTCGGCATCGGACAGGCGCAGGCTGATCGGGAACTGGCGCTCGCCCTCCCACAGCTGGCCGACCTCGCTGCCGCCGATGGCGGTCTCGATCACGGCATCGATATCCTGCACGTTGAGGCCGTAGCGCGCTGCGCGATCACGATCGATATCGATGCGCAGCTGCGGCAGGCTGCCGTCGCGGTCGATGAAAGCACTCTCCACGCCCTCCACGCCTCTGACCTGCGCCAGGATCGCCTGGGCCTGGCCGGTCAGCACGTCCAGATCTTCGCCGCTTACCTTGATCACCACCTGGCCCTTGATTTGGGAAATGCTTTCCAGGATGTTGTCGCGCACCGGCTGGGAGATCGAGAACTCGGGGCCGGGAATACGCGCTTCCAGCATGCGCTGCATCTGCGCCACCAGCTCGCGCTTGTCGATCTTCCGGCTCCATTCGGATTCGGGCTTGAGCGCCACCAGCGCTTCGATCTGGTTGGCGCCCTTGGCATCGGAGCCATCCTCGGGGCGACCGAGCTTGGCCACCACCGTCGAAACCTCGGGCAACGTCCGCACCAGGTCACGGATGCGCCGGGACTGGGCCTGCGCCTCGGCCAGGCTGGTGCTGGGGTCGAGTGTGGCGGTCAGCCAGATCGAGCCTTCGTCCAGTTCGGGCAGGAATTCCGAGCCCAACCGCGTGCCCAATGCCAGCGTCACCACCAGCATGGCCACTGCCGCAAGCACCACCGCACGGGGCCGCGCCATCGCCCCCTCCAGCCACGGGCGGTACCAGCCGACCAGCCGGTTCATCACCGGGTTCTCGCCCTTCAGCCGCTCGCGCCGCAGCCACCAGAAGCACAGCAGCGGCACCACGGTCAGGGCAAGGATCAGTGCGCCGATCAGCGCCGACGTCACCGAATAGGCCATGGGGGCGAACATCCGGCCTTCCTGGCGCTGCAGGGTGAAGATCGGGATGTGCGCGGCAATGATGATCAGCATCGAGAAGAAGGTCGGCCGCCCCACCTCCGACGCAGCCGACAACACCGTCGCCATGCGCTCGCGCCGGGTGCTGCCGGGCGGCATCTTCGACATGCGCGAGACGATATGCTCGGTCACGATCACCGCACCATCGATGATGATGCCGAAGTCCATCGCGCCCAGTGAGAGCAGATTGGCCGGCACGCCCCACAGGTGCAGGCCGAGGAAGGTCGACAGCAAGGCCAGCGGCATCATCGCTGCCACGATCAACGCCGCACGGGCGTTGTAGAGGAACAGCCACAGCACCAGGAACACCAGCACCGCACCCTCCACCAGGTTGCGGAAGACGGTCTTCAGGGTGGTCGAGACCAGCCAGGAGCGGTCGTAGAACGGTTCAAGCGTGACGCCATCCGGCAGGTGATCGGCCTCGATCTCGGCCACGCGCGCATGCAAGGCATCCAGCACCAGGGACGGGTTCTCGCCCTTGCGCATCAGCACCATGCCGAACACGGCGTCGTCGTTGTCATCCTGGCCAACCAGGCCCTGTCGCGGCAGGCCGGTATCGACGATGCGGGCCAGGTCGCGCACCAGCACGGGGGTGCCTTGCCGCTCTCCCACGACAACGGTGCCGATGTCGGCCGGCGAACGCATCAGCCCAACCCCGCGGATCAGATACTGCTGCTGCCCACGCTCCACATAGCCGCCGCCGGCGTTCGCACTGCCCCGCTCCAGCGCCTCGGCAAATTCCTCCAGGCTGATCCCGCGGTCACGCAGCTTGCCCAGGTCCGGCTCCACCTGGAACGTCCTGGCGAACCCCCCGAAGCTGACCACGTCGGCCACGCCCGGCACCGTGCGTAGACGCCGCTCCATCACCCATTCCTGCACGGTGCGAAGTTCGGTGGAACTCATGTGCGGCGCGTGCAGCACGTAGCGATAGATCTCGCCCACCGCCGAGCTCATCGCCTCCATCTCCGGCTGCACGCCCTCGGGCAGAGCCACGCCCTGCAGTCGCTCCATCACCTGGGCACGCGCGAAGTAGTCATCCGCGCCATCGTCGAAGGTCAGGATGATCATCGACAACCCGAACTGGGTATGCGAGAACACGCGCACCGAGTGCGGAATACCCGACAGCGCCACTTCCAGCGGCATGGTGACCTCACGCTCGACCTCTTCGGCCGCGCGCCCCGGATGCAGGGTCACCACGGTGACCTGGGTATCGGAGACATCCGGGAAGGCTTCCACGGGCAGCTCGCGGAATGCCGCGAACGAGGCGCCGATGAAGATCAGCAGCGCCAGCATGACCATCAGCGGCTGGCGCAGGCAGTACGCAATCAGACGATCGATCATGGGGCGCCCCTGCCTGCCACGGCAGTGCCGGCAGACCGGTCAGCAGTGCCAACGTTCTGGTCGAGCACCTGCTGCAGCAGCAGACCGCCGTCCACTACCACGCGGGCCCCCGCGGGCAGCCCCTGCCCTACCCACAGGCGGCCCTGGCCCAACTCCTCGGCCTGCACGGTGCGTCGTGCGAACTGCCCGTTGCCCTCGTCCACGAACACCACCTGCTCGCGCCCGAGCAGCAGCACCGCACCTTCCGGCACCGATACTCCACCGTCCATCGGCACGGTGATCTCGGCACGCACGTACTGCCCGGCCTTGAAGCGACGCTCGCGGTTGTCCAGTTCGGCACGCGCCTGCACCACGTGGCGCTCGGTGTCGATGTAATCATCGACGTGGCCCAGCACCCCCTGTGTGGGCTCACCAGTGCCAGGCGCCACACGCACCTTCAGACCCGGCGTGAGACGGCTGGCCAGCGCTTCGGGAACATCGATGATCAGCCACAGCCGGTCCGGATCGCTCACCACGGCCAGCGGCACCTCGGCATCGGCGGAGACGCTCATGCCGGGGCTCATCCGGCGCTCGACCAGGATCCCATCGATCGGCGAACGCAGCGGCATGCGCTGGTCGATGCCGCGGCGGCTGCCGAAGCCACGGGTCAGTGCCTGTAGCCGCGCGTGCTCGGCTTCGCTGGCGGCCAGCGCGGATTCGGCCTCGCCCAGTTCGCGGCCGGAGGCAACCCCGGCCTCATGCAGCTCACGTACCCGTGCCAGTTCATTGCGCGCCTGCCGCAGCTCGGCCGCGCCTCGCGCACCTTCCGCCTGCACCTGCCCGAATTCGGGGGAGGTCACCCACGCCAGGACCTGGCCTGCCTTGATCTTCTCGCCCGGCGCCGCCTCGATGCGTGCGATCTGCCCCGGCAGCGGCGAGCGCAGCATGCTTGAGCGGGTGTCATCCCAGGTGACGCGCGCCGGCAGCTGCAGCACCGACGCCGCCCCGTCGGTCACGGTCTCGCTGCGCAGCACCCTCAGTTGGGGGCTGTCGGCGGCAAAGCGGATCGTTGCGCCCTCCACCGTGGGCGCCGCCGCTGCTTCGGGGCCCGCATCGCGCGCGCAGCCACCCGCCAGCACAGTGGCGACGATCAAGGAAAGCAGACGGGCCGAGCCGGCTGTGCGCGAAAACGTCATGGGGTATGTCCTTCGGAAACGGAGATGGCCGCGTTCCAGCGCGCCAGGGCGGAGGCATGCGCCAGGCGCGCATCGACCAGGTCGGATTCGAATTCGCGCCAGCTGCGCCGCGCATCCAGCAGGTCGGTCAACGTGGCGGCACCGCGGCGATAGGCCAGTTCCAGACCCTCCATGCTCTTGCGCGCCGCGGGTCCCTGAAGCTGTTCGTACGCGGTGCGGCGTTGTGCGGCCGCCGCCAGTGCGTGCCGCAGCTGGTCAAGTTCAGCGGCGGCTTCGCGGCGCAGCTCTTGCCGTTCCAGCACGGCGGCGTCGTAGTCCGCCTCCGCCCGTTGCTGTTCGCCGCGCCAGCGCGTGGCGCCGCCCAGCGGCACACTCATCGACAGTCCCCATGTCACGCCGCCGATGTCGGCCGGCTCGCGCTCGGCTTCGATCCCGAACTGCACATCGCGCCGCCGTTCGCTGCGCGCCAGGGCTCGCGCGGCATCGGCGGCGATCACCCGCGCCTCGGCCGCACGCAGGTCAACGCGCTCGTCCAGCGTGGCCATCGCAGCGGTTGCCGCCGAGGCTGGGTGTGGCCACTCGTCGTCGGCATGCAGTGCCTCATCCGCATCGCAGCCCAGCAGCAACGCAAGGACATGCCGTGCCTCGCGCAGGTCCAGTGCGGCCTCGCGGGCGGCATCGGCCACTTTCAGATCATCCACCGCAAGCCGCGCGCGCTCGATCGGCGCCATGGCGCCGGTGGCGACCTGCCGGTCGGCAGCGGCCAGGCTCTCGGCCGAGGCACGGCGATCTTCCTCGGCGATGCGGCTCAGTTCCTGTGCGGCCTTCAACCCGAAGTACGCTTCCCGCAGCGCCACCTGCTGCTGGCGGCGGCCATCGAGCAGGCTCAGCTGGGCCGCCTCGACCAGGGCATCGGCCTGGCGCATGCGCCAGCCCCGCTTGCCGCCGCGCTCCCACGTCCAGCCCAGGCCGAGCGTGGAATCCACGCGCTTGTCCTTCCAACGGCCCGGGCCGATCCCTTCCTGGCGGCTGATCTTGGAGGTGCCCACGCTCAGCTCGGGGCTGGGCCGGCGCGCGGCGCTCTGCGCATCGCCCTGCGTGCCGCGCAGTTCGATCGCAGCGGCCAGCAGGTCGGGATTGTGCTGCGCCATGACGCGCTCCGCCTCGGCCAAGGTAAGCGCGGAGACCGTGGCAGGCGCGATCAGCAATGCCGCGATCAGCGCGGCACATCGGGTGGTGGTATTCATTGCCGACACGGTAAGGTGCAGCGCTTTCGTCAAACTTTCCCGAACCTTGCGTCAACCTTGCAATGCGCATTCTGCTGATTGAAGACGACGCCGCACTGGCCGATGGCCTGGTGCGCGCCCTGACCCGCGCCGGTCACGCCTGCGACCCTCTCGCCCGCGGCCTGGCCGCGCCGTCGGCGCTGGCCAGCGTCAGCTACGACCTGGTCGTGCTGGACCTGTCACTGCCGGACATCGATGGCCTGGAGCTGCTGGCGCGGCTGCGGCAGGACGGCTTCAGCGTGCCGGTGCTGATTCTCACCGCACGCGACGGCGTGGAGGACCGCATCCGCGGCCTGGACAGCGGCGGCGATGATTATCTGGCCAAGCCATTCGCGCTGGGGGAACTTGAAGCCCGTCTCCGGGCGCTTGCGCGCCGCCAGTCCACCGCCCCCGCCCTGCGTCAGCTCGGCGCGCTGCGCTTGGACACCGGGACCCGCGAACTGCGCGTTGGCGAACAGCCGCTGGAACTCACCGCACGTGAACTCGCGCTCATGGAAGTCCTGCTGCAGCAGCCGGGCCGGATCGTGGCCAAACAGCGCCTGTTTGATGCGGTCTACAGCTGGGATCACGACGCCAGCCTGTCGGTGATCGAGGTCCACGTCAGCCGGTTGCGCCGCAAGCTGCAGGTAGCCGGCGCCAAGGTTGGCATCCGCATGCTGCGTGGCCTGGGCTACCGGCTGGAAGCCTGCGATGACTGAGGCGCCCTACAGCCTGCGTGGCGTGCTGCTGCGGCGCCTGTGGCTGCCGCTGCTGGTGCTGCTGCTGGCCAGTGCCGTGGGCTCGTTCGTATTGGCCAGGCACTACGCTGAGCAGGTTTACGACCGCTGGTTGCTGGACTCGGCCATGTCGCTGGCGCAGCTGACCGACGTCCGCGGCGACACCGTCCACATGGAGATCTCGCCCGCCGTCTCGCGCATGTTCACCTGGGACACCGTGGACCGGATCTACGGCGAGGTAACCCGTGCCGACGGCACGCGCCTGTATGGTGCAGCCGTCCTGCCTGGTGGCACCGCGCTGCAGGCCGAAGGCGCCGACGACAGCCCGGCCCGCACTTACTACGATGCCGTGATCGATGGGCAGGACGTGCGCGTTGTGCAGGTCGCGATGACACCCCCCGGCGCTGCCGCACCGATCCTGATCCGCGTGGCCGAGACCCGCACCAAGCGGCTGCGCCTGGAGCATCGCCTGCTGCTGGCGAGCATCCCGCTGCAGGGCACGATCCTGCTGCTGGCGGCATGGCTGGCGTGGTCGGGCACGGGCGCAGCGGCGCGGCACACCAACGGCGCCGCGCGACGGCTGGCCAGCGCGCCCCTGGATGCGTTGGCGCCACTGGATCCACGGGAGGCCGCGCCGCGCGAGCTGTGGCCGGCGGTGGATGCCTTCAACCAGCTGGTAAACCGGCTCTCGGCGATGCAGGACGCACAGCAGCGCTTCATCAGCAACGCAGCGCACCAGCTGCGCACGCCGCTGGCCGGCCTCCAGATCGAGCTGGAAAGCGCGCTGCGTGAACAGGATCGCGCAGCACAGCGCGATGCGCTGGCCGGCCTGCTGCGTGGGCTGACCCGACTGCGCCATCTCACCCATCAGTTGCTGATCCTGAGCCGCTCCGAAGACAGCGCCGGCGCGATGCTGGCGATGCGCCCGGTGGACCTTGCCGTGCTCGCCCGCGATGAACTGGAACGGCTGATGGACCGCGCCGTGGTCGCCGGTGTCGACCTTGGCTACGAGGGCCCCGATGCCGGCGTCATGGTGATTGGCGAGCCACAGCTGCTGCGCGAGACGATCAGCAACCTGGTCGACAACGCGCTGCGCTACGGCGCACTGGAAGGGATGATCACGGTCAGCGTGGAAACCACACAGGGCCAGACGCACCTGAGCGTCAACGACGATGGTCCCGGCATCGATCCGTCTTTGCGCAGCCAGGTCACCGAACGGTTCTGGCGGGGCGATGCCAGCGGCGACGGGTGTGGCCTGGGCCTGGCCATCGTGGCCGAGATCGCCGAACGGCATCGGGCCACGCTGGGCATCGGCCGCTCGGCGCTGGGCGGCGCCCAGGTCACGCTCGCCTTTCCGTCGCGTCCTGGGTGAACGCCGTTACTGCGTCCAGTACACGGCCTTGAGCGCCTCAGCCAAGCGGGATGCCGCTTCCTGCTGGCTGAAGGGTGGCGTGCGCGGCGGGTCATACACGTCCGGGCGCGTGCCGGCGACGACCAGATCGATCGCATAGCAGGCACCGTTATGGACTGCGCGGTAGCTCTCGGCGCTGACGTAATGGCTCATGGCGGCATCACCGGCCGTGAAGTGGGTGAACGGCACGCCGCCGATATCGACAGTGGCCGATGCCGCAGGGCCCGTTGCTTCGGCCGGTGGTTCCAGGCAGGACGTGATCTGCTTTGCTTCAGCACTGCGGCCGATCCGCAGTTCGCCGGCCGTGACCCGATCCGATCCCTCCAGCACCAGCGCCACCAGCGGCGTCCCCTTGCTGTCCGGCGGTCCAAACAGCTTCCAACTGGGCGAGGCCAGGTAGTCACGCTGGAAATCGAGCGCAACCCGCACTCCCGCCACCGGACCCACCGCAATGCCCGGCTTCGCTTCCTCATACACAGGTGACGGCCGCTCGGCCGCTGCCGCGGCGGGCACTGGATCAGCGGCCTTCGCCGCGCCCGGATCAGCGCCGCTCGGCAGCGCCACGGGTGCGGCACCGTCCTCGCCCTGCGGCGAGCAGGCACACAGCAGCGCCGTCAAACCGGCTGCCATCCACCCTGCCCTGTTTCGGATCTGCGTCTGCATGAGAGGCTCCACTGGGAATGGGCCCAGACTGCCTCGGGATCCGTGAACGACGTGCCACGCCCTGGGGCGTTCGCGTTGGTGCGGCTGCCGGCGGGCAGGGGCTCCCTCCCCCACCCGCCTGGCCCTGTCCCTCAGTAGTCGTAACTCACACTGACCCGCAGCGAACGGGGCGCCTGACGCACGGTTGCCGCGCCATACAGCGGATCCGGCTGTCCCGGATCCAGCTCGGCGTACGGCGATTTCCACAGCGCCACCTGGCTGTTGAACACATTGAACACGTCCAGGTTGAAGCCCAGCCGACCATCGGCCACTGCCGGGCGGTAGGACACCCCCAGGTCAAGCTGCTTCAGCCACGGTAGGCGCCCCTGGCTCCCGGGAGGCGCCGGCTGGCCGTTGTAGAAGTGATACGCGATGCCGTAGCCGGATGGGTCTTCGAAGTCCGGCCCGTACGAGCCCAGCGCACTGAACGGCGAACCCGAGAGTACCTTCAGGTTGGCCGATACCAACCATTCCGGGGTGAGCTGGTAATAGCCGTGCAGCTTGAACTGGTGGGTATGGTCGTTGCTCTGTGGCCCGTTGGTGTGCTCCATCAGCTGGGCGTAGTCCCACGCCTGCGTGGTGGACACCGCCGTCTGGCCGATCCCCGAGAGCAACTGGCCTTCAGTGGTCCCGTAACTGCGTGACCAGGTGTAGTCGCCGCGGGCATACCAGCGGCCATCGAACGGATGTTCCAGCGAGAGGTTCACCGCGTAGTAGTTGCGCTTGAACTGCGGGAAGCCCATTTCCGCGTTGCTCAGCGGAACCGTCACGTAATTGCCGCCGGTATCGACCAGGTTGAAGGTATTGGCGCGCCCCGGATTGATCAGCCAGCAGCTGACCGGGTTGCTGTCCTTGGTCACGTTGTAGCCCAGGCTGCTGGCCTTGCCGAGCACCGCATCGATATCGCAGTAGTCGTCCACGCCACTGCGCAGCACGCGGTAGGTCGCTTTGGCCCCGTACACCCAGTCCTGGCCGAGCGCCTTACTGAAGCCGAGGATGAACTCATCCTGGTAGGACGGCTCGATGCCGGAGGTGGCCACGGTCTTCGCATCCGGCAGCAGGCCATAGTTGTTGTTGGCCGAAACAGGATCGGAGAACCGGGTGAGGTCTGTCGGATAGCCGTTGCTGTCGATGCCGCCGTAGGTGTAGTACGTCGAGGTGGCCAGCGTCGCGCCAGCGGCGTTGAACGCCGGGTTCAGCGGCAGCGCCAGGTAATAGCGCCCCACGTTGCCGAACACCTTGAAGCGGCCATCACCGTCGACATCCCAGCTGAAGCCCAGGCGTGGCGCCCACTGCCCGCTGGTCTGCTTGATGTACGCGTCGCCATCGCGGTTGAAATTCGTGAACTGGTCCAGCCGCAGGCCAAGATTGAGCAGCAGCCGGTCGGTGACCTGCCAGTTGTCTTCAATGTACTGCGCCCGCTGCGACGCCCGTACCGAAGCCAGCGCGCTGTAGACATACTGGCGTACGTAATAGCCGTCCTCGCCATTGCGGATGCCACCGGTCGCCGGCACGCCCAGGCCGGTATTGATCGGCACGTTCGGGTTGGACTGCCCGTAGATCCAGTAGTAGCCATCGGCCGAGGCGACCGAACCGCGGTTCAACGCGCGGGCGTTCTGGTTGTCGATGCCGAGTGTGATGCTGTGGTCGCCCCACACGTAGTTCGCATCCAGGCGCAGGTTGTTGCTGCGGTTGCCGCGATCCGGATTGACCAGCAGCGAGGTGGTCTGCGCGTTGGTGATCGGCGTGCCACCGGTCAACGCCGGATTCTGCAGGTTGGGGCTGTTGAGGTAGGTCAGGCTGCCGTCGTAGGCCGGGTTGCCGATGTAGTCATCCGTGCGCATTTCGCCGTATTGCGCGCTGACGGTGAGCCGGTCGGTCAGGTAGCCGGTGTACTTGGCCGTCCACAGGTCGCCACCGGTCTTGGTGGTGTCGTCCTTGCCACGTTGGGCGCCACGGGTGAGCGTGTCGTAGTCATAGGCGAAGATGTCGCCACGGTATACATTGCGGCTGGAGGCGCCGGTCAGCTCCAGCAGGTGATTGTCGGTGATGTTCCAATCCACCTTGGCGTACCAGCGGGGGCGCTCGTACTCGTAGCGGGAATAGGAATTCGTCGCCTCCACATTCTTGACATCCGTGCCTTCACGGCGCTCCAGCTCGTAGGAGCCGAAGAAGAACAGGCGGTCTTCGATCAACGGGCCGCCGGCATAGATGCTCTGCGTGCTGACCCATTCGCGGTCCTTGCTCTCCGGCGCATACAGCGCGCCATCGCCGGGATAACGCACGTCGTCCTTGTCCGCACGCGTGGATGCCGGCTCCCAGGTGGCCTGGCCGCCGAAGTGCCACTGATTCGTTCCGCGCTTGCCGACCGCATTGATCACGCCGCCATCGGAGCGGCCGTACTTGGCGCTGTAGCCACCGGTGTAGATCTCCTGCTGGTCGATGCTTCCGTACGGCAAGGTCAGCCCGCCCAGGCCGCGCAGCGGATCGGTGCTGTTGAAGCCGTTGATGTAGTAGGCGTTCTCCGCTGCGGATGAACCGCCAAAGCTGACCAGCTGGGCGCCGGTTGGGCCGGCGTAGGTGCCGTTGCCGCTGTTGCCGATCACGCCGGGTGCGAGCTGGGCGATGGCCTCGGCCGAACGGCCCAGCGGCAGCCGCTGCAGTTGCTCTGCGGTGATGACCGTACGCGAATCCACGCTGCTCACATCGATCGCGGCGGCGGCACGGTCCGCGCTGACCTGGATGCCGTCCAGGCGGGTGACATCGCCGAACGATACTTCGGTACTGGTACCAACCGTCAGTGCGACGTCCTGGCGGGTCTGCAGCACCTTGCCGTCGGCGTCGCGCGCCTCGACCGAATACCGGCCCAGCGGAAGCTGGCTGATGGTATAGCGACCGCGTGCGTCGACGGTCACTTCGCGGGTGAGGCCGGTATCGCTGCGAACGAAAATACGCTGCGCCGATGGCGGCGCCTGGCCGGCGATCGCACCGGTGGTGGACTGTGCATGCAGGGTCGGGGAGGCGGTGGCAAGCAACACCGCCAACGCCAGCAATCGCGGGCGCAGGGAAGAACGAGCTGTCGTCATCGAAGGTCGTACGGGTAGTGGGGGAAGCCATGACTGTCACCGCCTCGGGGCGGAACGGACATCGCACATTCATTAACCCCGCTCGCGCCCCAATGCAGAAATGCGCAGGCGTTATGTGGTGTTTGCCGATGGCGATATCGACAGTGAAGAAACCATGACACGGGTCACCGCGCAGGCAGGTTCTGCTTGGTTACGCGTACCGGGCGCAGGCGTGCGGCGCGTGACTCATCACTGCGGGGTCTGCCGTCATGAGTAATCTGCATCAGTGTCAGGCCATCCGCGGCCGCGCGGCTTCCTACAATCGAGCCTGTCTGCTGCCCTCTCCAACTGCCTGGATGTCCTGATGCGCCTTGCTCTGTCCCTTGGTCTGCTGGGCGTGGTTGCCCTGCTGCCGGCCTGCACGCCGGCCCCCTCTCCCGCCGACGCTGCGGTGCCCGCGGCTACCGCACCGGCACCTGCGGAGATCGCCTGGCGCCATGGCGACGTCGACGACGCCTTCGCCGAGGCGCGCGACAGCGGCAAGCCCGTGCTGCTGTACTGGGGCGCGGTGTGGTGCCCGCCCTGCAACCAGCTCAAGGCCACGCTGTTCAAGGATCCGGCCTTCATCGCGCTGACCCGTCAGTACGTGCCCGTCTATCTGGATGGGGACGAGGAAGGCGCACAGGCCTGGGGCGAGCGCTTCGGCGTGCGCGGCTACCCGACCCTGATCGTGCTTGACCCGCAGCGCAACGAGCTCACCCGCCTGGCCGGTGGCAACGACAGTGAAGCCCTGACCCGCGCCCTCACCCTGGCTGCCAGCCGTCGCACCGCCGTGAGCGAGGTGCTGCAGCATGCCTTGACGGCACCACAGGATGTCAGCGCGGAGGACTGGCGCGTGCTCGGCGATTACGGCTGGGAAGTGGATGCCAATCGCCTGGCGGGCGAGCGCGATGCAGCGTCACTGCTGCAGCAATTGGCCACTGCTGCGCCCGAACCGGCGCTGCAACGGCGGTTCGCGTTGCTGGCGCTCGGTGCAGGCAAGCCGGACAACGCGCCGACCGCCGCGCAGCGCGACAGCACCCGCTCCCTGCTGGATGCCGTTCTCGCCTCCCCTGCGGAAGTGCGGGCCAATCGGGACCTGCTGGGCTATCAGGGCCCTGCCCTGGTGGCCCGCGCCAGTGCCACCCCGGACCAGGCCCAGCAACTGGGAACGCAGCTGCTGGGCGCGCTGGATGCCGCCGATCATGCCCTCGGCGACAAAGCCGATGCGCGGCTCGGCACCGTCATCACCGAGCTTGCCCTGCAGCGCCAGCAGCATCCCGACCAGGATATTCCAGCGGCGCTGAAGGCCAAGGCGCAGCAGCGTGTCGCGGCCGCCGATGCCGCCGCGACCACACCACACGAACGCCAGGCCACGATCAGTACCGCCGTCTATGTACTCCGCCAGATCAAGGACGATGCCGCGGCCGAGAAGCTCCTGCTGGCCGAGCTGGACCGCAGCCAGACACCCTATTACTACATGCCCGAACTGGCTGAACTGGCTGAAGAGCGTGGCGACAAGGCTTCTGCCATCTCCTGGCTGCACAAGGCCTACCAGGGTGCGCAGGGACCGGCCACGCGCGTGCAGTGGGGCGTTCTCTACGTTGAGGGGCTGCTGCGCTTGAGCCCGGACGATGCGCCGGCGATCGAGACGGCCACCACCGAAGTCATCGCCGATCTGGCTGCCCAGCCAGCTGGCTACCACCAGCGCACCCGCCAGCGGTTTGAACGGTTGGGCAGTGCGTTGCAGGCGTGGAGCCGCGATCATCACGGCGCGGAAAGCCTGACCCGGCTGCAGGCACGGATGACCGAAACCTGCGCGAAGGCCGCCAGCTCGACCGACAGCAGCGCAGGCTGCGAGCGGTGGCTGAAAAGCTGACCCGGCAGGTCAGCCCGTCGTCAGGAGCAAGGCGCCGCCCGTCGTTGGGCGGCGACCTCCAGCGAGAGGATCAGCGGCGCGGATGCGCCAGCGCAAAATCCAGGCCGGCGCACACCGCCGCAACCTGCGCATCGTTGCATTCCTGCGGCGACGTCCGCGGGCTGTCCGGGTAGACCTCGGTGGTGGTGGCGTACAGCGCGTCGGTGAAGCCGGCGCAGGCGCCGATCGAACGCGATTCGCCCCAGACCACGCCCGGCGACTGCAGCGGCATGCCGATCAGCTCGCCATTGGCATCGGCCGGGGCGATGTGCGTGATCTTCTCCACTGCGGCGATCAACGCCTGCTGGAACGTCGGCTGCGGATCTTCGCTGTTGCCGATCACATAGAAGCCATCGGGAATGATGTCCGGCACCAGGGCGATGCCATCGCGGGCGCAGCGCGCCGGATCGAACTCATGCAGGTCGCTGTCGGTCGTTTCGTGCAGGTCCAGGTGCACCAGCAGGTCATCGCCACGCGCGGCCATCCAGCGCATCAGCGACGCCGCTTCTTCGATCTGGCCATCACCACGGAAGCTGCGGTTGGGATCGATCGCATCGGGATTCCAGCGCTGGATGCGCTCATAGGCCCACGGGCTGACGCAGGGCGCCACGATCAGATTGATACGGCCCGCATACGCCTCGGCGTTCTGATCGAGGAACTGCAGCGCGCCATGCACGCCGCTGGTTTCGTAGCCGTGCACGCCACCGGTCACCAGCGCGGTCGTCAGTGCCGGATCCCACTCATGGCTGACCACCGCAAACAGCGGGTAATGATCCGGCGCGTAGTCCAGCTGCCCGTACTGCACCACATCGAAACGCTCGCCCAGGCGCTCGAGCGCGGCCACGACATCGTCGTGGTAGCTGCGCTGGCGCTGCTGGCCTGCGCGCCACCGGGCGCGTTCGGTGTCACCCCAGGGCTGGCCCGGCGTGCCGATGGGATAGAAATGCGTATTGCTCATGGTGGTACTCCAAGGATGTCATCCGGTCGCCGGACAGCTCACGCCGTCAGCGACACTGCACTGGATATTCTATCTGTGGCCGTGTGCATCCAGCTGTGCGGACTCCCAACGCTGACAGGTAAAGGGAGCCGGTTGCCCGGCTCCCTTTCCGTTCCGCTTTGGCCGTCAGGCCGTCTGCGCCGCTTCATACCCGTTCAAGCGCATGTCGCTGGACGCGCGTCCCTGGGTCAGCGAGCGCAGCGAAGTGGTATAGCCACCAAGCCGCGCCAGCGGGGCATACCCCAGCACCTCGGCCTGCCCGTCCTGGTCCTCGATCGAGGCCACCCGCCCACTGCGGCGGTTGAGGTCGCCGACCACATCGCCGACGTTGCCCGACGGTGCGTGGATGGCAATCTCCATCACCGGTTCCAGCAGCTGCGTGCCCGCCTGGGCCAGCGCCGCTTTCACCGCTTCACTGCCGGCGCGATGGAAGGCCATGTCCGAGGAGTCCTTGACGTGGGTCTGCCCATCCACCAGCGTCACCTCGACACCGACCACCGGATGGCCCAGCGGACCTTCGCCCAGTGCGGCACGCACGCCCTTCTCCACCGCATTGACGAACCCACGCGGAATCGCGCCGCCCACGGTGCGATCGACGAAGGTCACCTCGCCATCCTCGCGCGGGGCGAGGTCGATCAACACCTGGGCGAACTGGCCCTGGCCACCGGTCTGCTTGGCGACCTTGCCTTCCACCTGCTGCACGGCGCGCTTCGGCGTTTCCTGGTAGGCCACGCGCGGCTCGCCGGTGCGGATGTTGACGCCCCACTCCGTGCGCAGGCGCTCGACCATGACCTCCAGATGCAGCTCGCCCATGCCCCAGATCAGGGTTTCACCGCTGTCCGCATCGGTCTGGACACGGAACGACGGATCCTCCTGCGCCAGGCTGGCCAGGCCTTGGCTGATGCGGATCAGGTCGGACGCCTTTTCCGCGGTCAACCGCCACGCCAGCACGGCCTGCTGCGCCTGGATCGTATCGAGCAGCAGCGGGCGCGAGGGCGCACTCAGCGTTTCACCGCTGACCGCATCCTTCCAGCCCAGCACCGCCACGATGTCACCGGCCACGGCCTGCTTGATGTCGTGGGTCTGGTCGGCCTGCACCCGCACCAGGCGGCTGACGCGTCGCCCGTGTGCGTGCTGCGAGCTGGCCAGTGCGTCGCCCACCTTCAGCGTGCCCGAGTACACCCGCACGAAGCTCAGCGCACCGTGGTTCTGGTGCGTGATCTTGAACAGCAGCGCCGCCAGCGGGCCATCCGGGTCGGGCGGCAGCCGCACGTCGGTGCCGTTCTCCGTGGCGACCACCGCTGGCCGATCCACTGGCGAAGGCAGGTAGTCGACCACCGCGTCCAGCAGCGTCTCCACGCCCTTGCTCTTGAACGCCGAGCCCGCCAGTACCGGCACGCCCGCACCCGCCAACGCGCCGCGACGGATCGCCGCGCGCAGTTGTGCGTTGTCGATCGCCTCGCCTTCCAGCCAGGCCTGTGCCAGCACGTCATCGGCATCGGCCACGGCTTCGATCAGGGCCTCGCGCTGCGGCAGCCACTGGGCAGCCTCATCGGCCGTCCAGGCGTGACGCAAGGCGCCGCCCTTGTCGTCCCACTGCACGGTGCTGCGGTCAACCAGGTCCACCCAGCCGCTGAACTGGCTTTCGGTGCCGACCGGTACGCCCAGCGCCCATGGGGTGGCGCGCAGCTTCTCGCGCAGCTGCGTGAGCACGCGCTCGAAGGAGGCACCGGTGCGGTCCATCTTGTTGACGAAGGCGATCAGCGGCACCCCGTGGCGACGCGCCTGGCGCCAGACCGATTCGGACTGGGGCTGCACGCCGTCCACGGCGGAGAACACCGCCACCGCGCCGTCGAGCACGCGCAGGGAACGTTCCACTTCGATCGCGAAATCGATATGGCCCGGGGTGTCGATCAGGGTCAGGTGATGGATCGGCTCATCGCGTGGCGCCCAATGCGCCTGCACGGCGGCCGCGCCGATGGTGATGCCGCGCTCGCGCTCGATCGCCGAAAAATCGGTGGTCGCCGCGCCGTCGTGGACTTCGCCGACGCGATGGATCTCGCCGGTTTTCCACAGCAGGCGTTCGGTAAGCGTGGTCTTGCCGGCGTCGATGTGGGCAATGATGCCGAGGTTGCGCCGGAGGGAAAGGGTCTGGTGCGGGGTATGGGTGTTCATGGAATGGGTCTCGCTGCCAACATCGAGGAGCCGCACGCCGCCGTTGGCTAACGGGCGTGCGGCCAGGTTTGGGGCTCGGCGATCTGGTGCATGGCACGTTCTCCTTCAAACAGTTCTGGTACGTGGAAACGAAAAGAGCGCCCGGTGGGCGCTCTGCTCGGGGTCCAGGGTGACCGGTGTTCCGGTCAGCAGCCTCGCACTCCGATTGGCAGACGCGCCCGTGCCGCGTAAACGCGGGTCAGGGTAAAAAACGTCAGAAGCGGCATCGAAGTCATGGGGTCACCTGGGCTGTAGCCGGCATTGTAGACCTCTGACGGGTCGCCACAAGCCCTCATTGGATACATCGGCGCAACAATGAAGTCTAATTGGTCCGCATGCCTGCCATGGATGGGACGGCAATGGTCGCTGCCCGTTCGCACATGCGAATGTGTCGCAATTGCGTAGGCGGCGCAAATCCTTAAAATGGCGGCCTATGCGTCGCTTCGGCGACGCCCGCGAGGCCGGCACTGCCGATGAGGCATCGAGCCGGCGCCCGCGCCCCTTCCTCCGCGTTGTCGAGTTGTTGCCCATGTCCTGCTCTCTGCCCCTGAATCCGCGCCGGTTGCGCCCCAACCTGCTGGCCCTGGCCTGCGTGGCCGCCGCCCTCGTCCCCGCCGCGCACGCCCAGACCGCCACCGAGCTGGATGCCGTGCGCGTCAACGCCTATCGCGCCGCCAACAGCACCAGCGGCGCGACCAAGACCAGTACCGCCCTGGCGGAAACCCCGCAATCGGTGTCGGTGATCGAGCGCGCCGAGCTCGACGCCCGCGGCGTGCAGTCGCTCAACGATGCGATGCGCTACGTCGCTGGCGTCAGCCTGGAAAGCTCGGGCATCGACAACCGCGTGGACGACTTCCGCATCCGCGGCTTCGATGCCGGCAGCTGGTCCAACAACGTCACCCTGGACGGGATGCGTGCGCCGCAGGGCAGCCAGTGGAACCGCAGCATGTTCGACAGCTGGAATCTGGAACGCGTGGAAGTACTCAAGGGTCCGTCCGCCGTGATGTATGGCCAGGTGGCCCCCGGCGGCATGGTCAACCAGGTCAGCAAGACGCCGATGCCGGACCAGGCGCAGCAGCTGCGCCTGGGCGTGGATGCGAATGGCCAGTACAGCGCCGCCTTCGACGTCGGTGCCGGCACCGCGGGCGAGGATCACCTGTTCCGCCTGGTCGGCCTGTATCGCGACGGCCAGACCCAGATCAAGCGCACCGAACAGCAGCACTGGTTCCTCGCCCCCAGCTACACCTGGCAGCTTGCCGAACGTACCCGCCTGACCCTGCTGGGCATGTACCAGAAGGACGATGGTGGCTCGACCTACCAGTTCCTGCCGGCTGCCGGCACGCTCAACCCGACGGCGTCGGGCTACATGAAGAACAGCACCTTCATTGGTGAGCCGGACTGGAATACCTTCGACCGCACCCTGTGGACCGCCGGCTGGATGTTCGAGCACCAGTTCAACGACCACCTCACGCTGACCCAGAGCGCGCGGCGCACCCATGTCGATTCGCTGTTCCGCAGCGTGGTCACCTTCGGCGCACTCAACGCCGATGGCCGCACCCAGAACCGTCGCGGCGTGATGGGCACCGGCGACTCCGATGGCGACACCTTCGACACCCGCCTGCAGGCCCGTTTCAGTACCGGCGCGGTGGATCACACCGTGCTGCTCGGTTGGGATTGGCAACGTGCGGATTGGGAGGGCGTACGCAGCGCCATGAGCAGCCCGCGCCCGATCGACATCTTCAATCCGGTCTATTCGACCTACCGGCCGACAGTGACCACGGAAACCCCGACCGCCGGCATCAACCGGCAGAGGGGTGTGTATCTGCAGGACCAGCTGGCGCTCGGCAACTGGCGCATGACCCTGGGCGGCCGCTACGACTGGACCAAGGACGACAGCAGCAGCGCCAACCGCAATATCGCCACCGGCATCTCCACGCCGGGCGGGCGCAATGTGATCAAGAACGAGGCCTTCACCGGTCGCGCGGGCGTGCTGTACGTATTCGAGAACGGGCTGACCCCGTATGTGAGCTACGCGGAATCGTTCCAGCCCTCGACCAAGTCGCCGTTGGACAGCTTCACCCAGACCGCGTTCGAGCCGGTGACCGGTTCGCAGTGGGAGGCGGGGTTGAAGTACCAGCCCGCCTCGGCGGACGGCCTGGTGACGCTGTCGGTGTACGACCTGCGCCAGCAGAACATGATCGTGGACGATCCGGTGGCGTCGCATCGCAACTGCGGCGCCACGGGCACGGCGACCTGCTCGATCCAGGGCGACGAAGGACGGGTGCGCGGCATTGAACTGGAAGGCCGGATCACGCCGATCGAGGGCTTCAGCCTGATCGGCGCCGCCTCGCGGATGGACTCGGAAATGACCCGCTCGGCGCCTTACAAGGGCAAGGAACTGGCGATGGTGCCCGATTACAGTGCCTCGTTCTGGGCGGACTACACCTTCCAGGCGGGTGCACTGCGGGGCCTGAGCCTGGCGGCGGGCGCGCGCTACAACGGCGTGAGCTACGGCGACAGCGCCAACGTGTACCGGATTCCGTCCTACACCCTGTTCGATGCGGCGATCCGCTATGACGTGGGCCAGATCGGTGGCACCCAGGTGCAGCTGGCACTCAATGCCAGCAATCTGTCCGACAAGCGTTTCGTGTCGACCTGCACCGGCGTGTCGTCGTGCTACTACGGCAGCGGCCGCACCGTGATGGCAACCGCGCGCTTCGGCTGGTAACCGACCCTCCCGACAACGGTAGTGCCGGCCGCTGGCCGGCGCCCGTCATACCTTCAACGCGCCGGGAGAAATACCCGGCGCTAGGGATCGGTCACCACGACCAGTGGTACATCACGCTGCGGGTGACGCAGCACCAGCACCGGTTGCTGGTAGACCCGCTCGATATGCTCACGGGTCAGCACCTCGGTCGGTGTGCCATCGGCCGCCACACGGCCCTGTTCGAGCAGCACGATCCGGTCGGCATAGGCGGCGGCCAGATTCAGATCATGCAGCACCACGATCACGCAGGCGCCGGCATCGGCCAGTTCACGGACCGCGCGCAGCGTGCGTTCCTGATGGCGCAGATCCAGTGCGGCGGTGGGTTCATCCAACAGCAGCACTGGCGTGTCCTGGGTCAGCACGCGGGCGAAGGTCGTCCGCGCCGCCTCGCCACCGGACAGATGCTCCACCTCACGCTCGATCAAGGCGTGCAGGTCCGCACGCGCCAGCGCGTCGGCGATGCAGGCTGCGTCTTTCACCGGGTCCGGCGGATGCGGCAGGCGCCCCATCGCGACCACTTCGTGCACACGGAAGGCAAAACGGACCGCATGCTCCTGCGGCATCACCGCGCGCTCGCGGGCCAGCGCTTTGGCCTTCCACGCGGCCAACGGCTGCCCCTGCAGCAGCACCTCACCCTGCTCGGCCGCCAGATCACCTGCAGCCACCGCCAGCAGCGTCGATTTGCCCGCACCGTTGGGACCGACCAGTGCCGTCACCGAGCCGGGCAGGAAGTCCAGCGTGATGTCATCCAGGATGCGCCGCGCACCGCGGCTGAGCTGCACCGACCGCAGCTGCAGCAGCGCGCTCATGAACCGCTCCGGTGGCGCCGGCGCATCACCAGCCACAGGAAGAACGGCGCGCCGAGCGCGGCCGAGAACAGCCCCAGCGGAATCTCCGACGGCGGATCGAGCGTGCGCGCGGCGGTATCGGCGACCACGATCAGCAGGGCACCGGCCACGGCCGAGACCGGCAGCAGCCAGCGATGGCCCGGACCGACCAGCAGACGTACCACGTGCGGCACGACCAGACCCACGAAACCAATCGAGCCGGCGAAGGCGACCGCAGCGCCCACCAGCAATGCACTGAAGGCAATCAGCTTGAGCCGGATGCGTTTTACATCCAGGCCCAAGTGCTGGGCCTGGCGCTCACCGAGGGCGAGCATGTCCAGTGGCGTCGCCAGGCGCAACAGGGCGATCGTGCCGAGCACGAACACCGGCGCCACCGCGATCACATCCATCCAGTCGGCCTGGGCCAGCGAGCCCATCTGCCAGAACACCAGCGACTGCAGTTCGCTCTCGCTGGCGATATAGGTCAGGAAGCCGATCACGGCCGAGCAGAACGCGGCGATCGCGATGCCGACCAGCAGCAAGGTCGCCGTGCCGCTGCCCTGCCCCGGCCGTGCCAGCAGGTAGGTCAGCGTGATCGCGCCACCGGCACCGGCAAACGCCGCCAGCGGCAACGTCCACGCGCCGAAAGCACCGGCACCCAGCACGATGGCCGAGACCGCACCCAGGGCGGCGCCCTGGGTCACACCGACAATGCCGGGGTCGGCCAGCGGATTACCGAACAGGCCCTGCAGGCTCGCACCGGCCATCGCCAGTGCGGCGCCCACCATCGCGCCCAGCAAGGCACGCGGAATCCGCAGTTGCCACACCACGGCCAGATCGCGGGTGCTGACGCTGGCCGGATCGCCCAGCCCCAGCTTCCCCCCGATCGCCTGCAGCACCTCCATCGGTGGGAGCCGCAACGGACCCACCGCGAAGGATGCGATCACCGCGATCAGCAGACCGACCGCGGCCCAGATCAACACCGTCGCGCCACGGCGACGCGCAGGACTCGACACCACCATGCCTTACGCCCTCACGGGCGCGGCACCGTGGCGAAGGCGGCCGCCAGCGCGACCGCGCCACTGCCGGAAGCGACGCTGGCCGATTTCAGTTCCACATCCGGCATCACCCACACGCGGTTGGCCGCGCCGGCCGGCGTCTGGCGCAGCGTCGGGTACGCGCGCCACAGGCCCGCCTGGCCACCGAACAGGGCCAGATCGTTCTCGGTCACCAGGATCACGTCGGGCGCTGCTGCCACCACGCCTTCATTGCTCAAAGCGGAATAGTTGGCCACGCCGGCTTCATCGCCGATGTTGATGCCACCGGCCAGCGTGATCAGCTTGCCCGAGGCGCTGTCCGAGCCGGCCACCGTCGGCGCCCCGCCGGCACCGGTCGCGGAAACATGGATCACGCGCGGATGCCACGCCAGCGCGGCACCACTCGCCTTGGCCGCATCCAGCTGAGACTGCACCTTCGAGGCCAGCGCTTCACCCTGCTCGGCCATGCCGACCGCCGCGGCGACCTTGCGCACCTTGTCGGCCGCCGGCTGCAGATCGTCGACGATCACCGCCGCCTCGCCCGCGCCACGCAGCTTGGCGGCCAGATCGGAATGGCGACGCAGGCTGTTGCCCAGGAACAGGGTGCCCTGCAGGCTCAACACGCCTTCCACGCCGGTGGTGCGGTTGAACAGGAATTGTTTGGGGGCCTTGCGGCCGGACTCGGTGGCCGAGCGCAGCGGCGCGGCGTACACCTGATCATCCAGGCCAAGGGCTTCGAGCACGGCGATGATGTCATCCCCACCGGCGATGATCTTCGAGGTATCGATCACCGTCGTGGCCACGCCATCGTCGGAGGTGACCTGCGCCGGCAACTGCTGGGTGGCGCCCTCGATGTCCGGCACGTCCACGCCCACCACGCGCTGCCAACCCTCCGGCAGTGCTTCGGCGGACTGCGCGACGGGTGCCGCAGCGGCGTCGGCGGCAGGGGCGGCGGGCTCTTTCGAGCAACCGGCGATCACCGCGACCAGGGACAGGGCCAGCAGGCTGCGGCGGACATCATTGGACTTCATGGCAGTTCCTCTTCAATCAGAACGGCGGGGCTGTCCGCCCCGCCGTCAAAGCAACGCAGTGCGCTGAACTCAGTTCGCGCGGGTGCTGATGCGGGTGATGCGGTCGCCCTTGGGGTCCTGGGCATCACGCGACTTGTTGACGGCAAAGACGTTGCCCTTGCCATCCTCACGCACATGGTTCGGGAAGGTGCCGCCATCCAGGTTGCCGACCACCTTGCCGTTGCCATCGACCACCGTCACCGTGCCGGCACCGCGATTGGTCACGTAGGCCAGCTTGGAGACCGGCTCGAACGCCACGTTCAGCGCACCCGCGCCGACCGGCACGTCGTGCAGCACCTTGCCGCTGGCGACATCGACGATCAACAGGTTGTCGGTGCCCTGCGAGGCCACGTACAGGCGACCCGCCGCGGCATCATAGGCAACGCCGGAGGCGCTGATCGAGTTGCCCAGATCGATCACCTTCTCCACCTTGCCGGTGGTGGTGTCGATCACGGCCGCTTCGGGCGTGCCGATGCTGACGGTGAACAGCTTGCCGGACGCTTCATCCAGCACCAGGCTCATCGGGACGAACTTCTTGTCGTCCACGCCCGAGGCCAGGGTGATCGGCTCCAGCGGCTGCAGGGTGCGGGCATCGAACACCGAGAGATGATCCTCGCCGGCGGCCGAGGCGAACACCTTGCCATGACGTCCATCGACCACGATGTCGCGGGCATGCGGTACGGCGCCGACATCGAACTGGCGCACCAGCGACAGATCCTTCTGGCGATACACGGCCACGGTGTCCTGGCGGGTGTTGGTGACCCACACGTTGCCGTTGGCATCATCCACGCCCACGCCATACACCGCGAACACCGCACCGCCCTTGCCACCCGGAACTTCAGCCGGGGTGATCCTGGCGGTGACCTTCAGGCTCTTCGGGTCCAGCTTGAGCAGCTGCGACTGGGTCACCGGCGGGCGACCGACGGCGGCAGTGACGAACACCGCGTTGCTGGCCGCGCTGTACGCGGACTGATACAGCCCCTGGACCAGCTTGGCCGAGGTCTGGTTGAAGTTCTGCTGGCCGCTCAGCGGCAGGTTCGGCGAAACGCGCAGCGACAACACCGTCGCCGCGGACGGCTGGCTGGCACGCACGATCACCGGCTGCTGGCCGGGCACCGCATCGGAGGGAATCGCAACCTTGCCCTTGAAGTTGCCCTCGGCATCGACCACGTACGGGGTGGCATTGAGCACCGTCTCGCCACGCAGCAGGGTGACCTGCTGGCCCGGCACGAACTGACGGCCGATCACCTCGGCATCGCTGCCCGGCACCACGTTCTGGCCGCGGCTGACCACTTCGCCGCGGAAGCCGTTGGCCGGGGCATCGAAGACAGGCTGGGCGAACAGCGACGGGCTGGCCAGGGACAGCGCGAGGGCCAGGGTGGCGACACGCGGGAGGGATTTCAGGGTGTACATCAGCAGACTCCTTCTGTTGGGGGCGCGCCGGTTGGCGCGTTGTCACAGTGCTTGCCTTGGCGTGGCCGCGGTCCGTTGCGGCGGTGGCACAAGGCCACGGAACTGCCTGGGTATCGAAAAATCAGGGCGCCGGCGCGGGCGTGCCGCTGCGATCGGCGATGCCGTACAGCTGGCTCAGCGTGGCCTTGAGCGAGGCCGGCAGCATCGGCCCATGGCCAAGGCCGGGGAACTCGCGGTACTGCACCGTCAGGCCGGGCACTTTCGCCAACCGGCTGGCCAGCTGCTGCGCGGCATCCGGGGTCGCGCCGCCGATGCGGCGCAGGTGCGCGACCACGCGCGGATTGGTCATGTCGCGCACACCGCGGTTGCCCGTGCGCTCGTCACCGCCGAGCATCACCGTCACCTGCGCCGGCTGGCTCTGGTTGTTGGCGATGAACTGGCGTTCCATGTCGCCCAGCGGTGCGCCCTGGCTCCACCACAGTGACGGGCTGGCCGACACGTAATGCTGGAAGGCGGCCGGCCGGGTATACAGCGTACTGACCACGAACAGACCGCCGAGCGAGTGGCCCCACAGCGACTGCTGCTGCAGATCGATGCTCGCGCGGCGCTGCACTTCCGGCTTGATCCGGCGCTCGATCAGATCCAGAAACGCATATGCGCCGCCACCGCTGGACTGCGACGTGCCGTTCTCATCGTCGGCGGTGTCGATCCATGCGGTGTAATCGCGGGTACGGGCGGGGGAATCGATGCGCAGGTCGTTGTCGTAACCGATGAACACCAGCACCGGCGCGGCGTGCGCGGCCAGGTCGGCCAACATGGCCTGGTCCAGCACCATCGCCGCGGCATTGCCATCCAGCATGTACAGCACCGGGGCGGGCGTAGCGGCCGCCTTGGCCGGGACACCGATGTTCACGCGCCAGCGGCGGGCCTTGTCGGGGCTGTCCAGCACGAAATGTTCAAAGCGATAGCTCTGCGCCGGCTGGTCCAGCACCGTCTCGCCAACCTTCTGTTCGGGATTGCGCTGCTGCGCCGCCGCAGGCGACAACGCGGCCATGCCGATGGCGGTGGCCACGCCCAGCGTGCGCAGCCACGGCGATACGGAAGAGATCAGGGAGGAAGAAACGATCATGACAACCCGAAGCGAGAGACAGTGCTATCCCGCCAGTGTAACTCAAATGAGAATGGGTATCACTGACGTTGCGCTGAGCGCCCTGCCATCGCGCTCACCATGCACGGGCTCAGCGCGCGCAATCGCCCGACGCCTTGCGCGCCGCACCCACCGTCGCACCGCCCTTGCCGGCGACGGACATCCAGCCCTTCAGCGGGAAGCTGTCCGGCACCGACGCCGCCATCGGCGCCGAGCCGATCACCAGCTCCCGCCAGGTACCCACCGGCTCCAGCTCGGCCAGCCGCGCGGCCTGGTCATCATCGGTGCTGACCACGTCATCCGGCCCGGAGGGCGCCTTGGCGGTCGTCCCGGTCTTGGTGGCCCTGATCCGCAGCTCGCCACTGGTCGCACTGGTCACCGCCACCGCGTAGTGCTCCTTGCCATAGGCCCACGGCGTTTCGTGCTGCACGGTGGCGGTCTGTCCTGCGGCAGGCAGTACCAGCGCATCGCCCGCGGCCGCCTGCACCATCGCTATGCCGCCCATCACCGCCATGTACATCCCGTACGCACGCATCTGCTTCTCTTCCTGCGTCTTCGCCTCGGGCGCACCTGGCCAGTTTGCCTCCAGATTGAAATGCGCCTTGCCGTTGCACAGCGTCAGCACCACCGGCGTGCCCTCGCCTTCGCCCAGGCTGATCAGGCTGTCGCCGTTGCGGAACTGCTGCACATGGGCCAGCAATGACGCACCGCTCGGCGGCACCTGGTTCACCTCGATACGCGACGCCGCCTTCAGACGCTCGTTCAACGAGATCGTCATGGCAGCAGCGGGCAGCGCTGCGCCGATCGCGGCAGCAAGTACAAGCACAGGCAGGAAAACGCGCATGGGATCCAGTCCAAGAGGGCGGGACATCATACGCGTCCGGCCATCGCTCACTCGCACGCCCATGGCCCTGCACCGCGCAAAGCGCTCAGCTACGCGTCACCATCGCGGTGATCGTCGCCGCCAGCTCCTGCACGGCCTGCTGCGCGGTGATATCGCCCGTGGTGGCGGCATAGGAGAGCCCTTCTGCCGCGCCCAGCATGCCCCACAATCCCGCCTGGGCCAGCACGCCCGAGGGTGCGAACGGTGACAGCAGCGCGCGGCACTGCTCGAGAAACACGACGTCGTACTCGCGCTTGATCCGTGCCAGTTCGGGCGAACCGGCCAACGCCGCGATCACGCCGGGAATCTCACGCCCCTGCTTCATGACGCAGGCGACGTAGGCATCGGCAATGACCTGCGCCTTCTCGGCGAGCGTCGGACCGCTGTCTGCAAACCGCGCCTCCATCACCACGCCCTGGCGCGCATCGAAATCCTGGTACAGCGCCGCGAGCAGACCGGCCCGCGTACCGAAATGGTCATACACCACCGGCTTGGTCACCCCGGCCTGCTCGGCCAACCGCCCCAGGGTCAGCGCGTCGGTGCCTTCCTCGCGCACCAGCCGCCACGCTTCCTCCAGCAACTGGCGCAGGCGATCGTCGCGGGTCATGCGGCGGCGAGGCGCCACCGGAACGGCAGAGTCGAGCGGGCTTGACATCGCTATATACCAATCGTAACTTAAAGTTCGTAACTTACCGAAAGTATACAACCTCCTCCCCTTGGACGCCCATGCACACCCTGATCGTCACCTCTCACCCCCATCCCGACGCCCTGACCCAGGCCGTCGCCCGCCGCATCGCGGACGGCCTATCCACCGCCCCCGGCGCGACCGTGGAACTGGCCGACCTCCATGCCGAGGGCTTCGACCCCCGCTACACCCGGCACGACCTGAAAGGCCACCACCGCCTGAGCGCGTTCCCGGCCGATGTACTGGCCGAACAGGCCCGCCTGGACCGCGCCGACGCACTCGTGCTGGTGTTTCCCGTTTACTGGTGGAGCATGCCGGCGCTGATGAAGGGCTGGATCGACCGCGTCTTCACGGGCGGCTGGGCCTATGACGACAGCAGCGGCCAGGGCGTGCTCAAGAAACTGGGGCACCTGTCCGTCCATCTGGTCGGCCTGGGGGGCGCCGATGCGCGCACCTGGCACAAGCGCGGCTACTCCGAGGCTATGAAGACCCAGATCGACACCGGCATCTTCCATTACTGCGGCGCGCCGGTGCTCTCGTCCACCCTGCTGCTGGAGACCGACACGGGTGATGCTCAGGCCCACCTGCACAGTGCGTTCGCGCTGGGCGAGCGGATCGCAACGGCAGCGCGGTGAGCGGTGAGCGGTAGCGGAGAAGGCAGCACGCCGTGCGACGAGGCTGAAGCACCGACACGAGCATGACGCGCCGCACGCTTCATGAATCGTGACAGCACCCCGCGCATCAACTGTGACGCGCGGCAGGCGCCGGCGACCGCCGCCGCTTTACTCTCCGGCGACCGCCTCGCCCCGCACGCCACCTTCGCCCGGACCCTGCATGAAGTACTTCCTTGTTCTGTTGCTGTTGCTGCCCGCAACGCAAAGCCACGCCCTGACCTTGACCAACCCGGCGTGGCGCGTCGAGATCGATCCTGCAACGCTGGCGGTGACCGCCACCCAGGCCGACGGCACCACCACCCGCATTTCTTCGGCGGGCGACGCCGGCACGGTATCGGCGCTGAAGCAGACCGCCGCTACCGGTCGATGGCGATGGGGCGATGCAACGCAGGTACGGGCCGAGCTGGTCGGCGATACGCTGCAGATGCACTTCAACCGGACCACCGAGGGCAGCGTGCACTGGCCGCGACTGCCCGCCGGTCCGCACGCCCTGTTGCTGCCGCTGCACGAGGGCTACTACCTTCCCGCCGATGACACCGTCTGGCGGGATGAACTGCTTGATGCCTACGGCGAGATCAACACCACCGAAGACCTTACCCTGCCCGTGATCGGCCTGGCGTGGCCGGACCGCGTGCTGTCGATCCTGTTCGCGACACCCTTCAACAACACCGTTCACTTCAGCGCCGATGGGCCAGGCGTCGCGGTCGCCGCCGAGCACCACTTCAATGCGCTCAACGTGTCTGAGCCGTATACCGTCATCGTCAGCCTGGATGCGCCGGATTGGCTGGCGCCGGCCAAACGTTACCGGGCGTGGCTGCAGGCGCAGGGCGGCTTCGTGCCGCTGAAGGACAAACTCGCCGCGTTGCCGGACGGTGAGAAGCTGATCGGTGCCAGCCACCTGTATCTGTGGGGTGACCGCCTGCTGGTGGAACAGGACGTACGCGACTGGGCGACGCTGAAGGCGCTGCTGCCACGCGCGTGGATCCAGAAGGATGACGAGGCGTTGGAGGCGTTGGCCGCCGCACACAGCGGCCCCTATGTGCAACAGGTGTTGGTGGCCGCGATCAATGCCGCGCTGGCGGCACAGTTTCCCGGTGACACCGCCCAGGCCATGCAGCAGCGCCGGCACCAGCTGGATGCCACCCTGGGCACGGCGCTGCAGCCCGAGGCGTTGCGGGGCGACAGTGCGTCGCCGCAGATGATCTGCGCCCTGCAGGCCGCGGGCCTGCCGCGCCTGTGGCTGGGACTGCCTGACTGGACGGCGGGCTGGGCGAGCCCGGGCGGCGTGGAAGCAGGCGTACAGGCCGGCTACCTGGTGGCGCCGTACGATTCCTATGACACCGCCCTGCCCGACGGCAACGACAATCCGTCCTGGCTGTCGGCCCAGCTCGGGCAGGACGCGTTCGAGCGCTGCGGAATCATGACACCCGATGGCCAGCGGATCAAAGGGTTCCAGGGCAGCGGGGTGTATACCAACGCAGCCTGTATCCGGCCATTGATGGAACGTCGGGTGCGGGACCTGCGCGCCACCACGCCCTACAACAGCTGGTTCCTGGATGTCGCAGCGACCGGCATGCTGTTCGATGACAGCGACCCGGCCAAGCCCACCCCGCAGGCGCAGGATGCGGCCAACCGCAACGCGGCCCTCGCCTGGCTGGCCGATACCCAGGCACTGGTGGTCGGCTCGGAAGTCGGCTCGGCCGTGGTCAACCGGCATATCGTCTTCGCGCACGGCGCGCAGACCGCCGGGTTTGGCTGGCGCGATCCGCAGATGCGCCGCGAGCGCGACTCGCCGTACTACCTCGGGGCGTGGGCGCCGGAGCACCAGCCTGCCTTCTTCTTCAAACAGAGCCGGCTCAAGCCCCGCTACCAGCAGCTCTATTTCAACCCGGCCCGTCGCCTGCCCTTGCTGCAGGCGGCCTTCCACGACAGCGTGGTCAGCACCCATCACTGGACCCTGGACAGCCTCAAGTTCCGCGAGAGCCGCAGCACCACCGAGCTGCTGCAGCAGCTGTACAACGTACCACCCCTGCTCAACCTCAGCGTGGCGACCGCCCCGTCACGGATCGCCTACCTGCGCCAGCTGGACGCGTTCTTCCGTCCCGTGCATGAGCACTTGTTCGACCAGGCATTGACCGACTTCCGCTGGCGCGATGCCGCCGGGCAGGTGCAGCAGACCACATTTGCCGATGGCAGCGTGATCGTGGCGAATTTCTCCGATCAACCACGACAGGTGGATAGCCGTCCGCTTCCGGCGCGCAGCGCGACCGCCCGCCTGGCAGACGGCCGTACGCTGGAGTTCATTTCGCCGGCGGGGCCGTAGGCCGGCACGCCACCCGACCTGTGCGCCCGCGGACCTGCCCCCCCCCCGGACGTGTGCGCGCCCACCGCTCCGGTGAGCGCGCCAAGGCGTCACTCCTTCGCCGCTTCCGCCTTCCACGCAGCGACCTTGGCCCTGGTCTGCGTCAACAGCGCATCCAGCGCCGTGCGGTCATAGCCCTGGCCGCGCAGCACGACGTACTGGATGCCGCGCGTGGCCTCGATATCCTCCAGTGGATTGCGCTCCAGCAACACCAGGTCGGCCGCCTTGCCGGGCGCGACCGCACCGTAACGATCCAGGGTGCCGAACCAGGCCGGGCCCGCGCGCGTGGCCGCGGACAGGGCCTGCGCCGGGGTCAGCCCTTCCTTGACGAACAGCGACAGCTCGTCATGCAGGCCGATACCGGGATAGTTGAACGAGTTGAGGAAGCCCGCATCGGTACCGGCCATGATCGTCACGCCGGCCTGCTGCAGCATCGGCAGCACCGCGGCGACCTGGTGGTACTCCTGGTGCCGCGCGTCGATCTGCGCCGGGGTCGCCTTTGCCGCGCGCTCGACGCGCCAGGCGTAGGTGGCCTGCAGCTTCGGGCCGATGTAGGCCAGGTAGGGATCGTTGCGATGGTCGTCCTGGTCCAGGAAGTCCAGAATGCGCCCGCCATTGAGGGTCGGCGTCACGAACACGCCTTTGGCCGCGAAACCACGATAGGCGGCCATGGCGGTGTCACGGTCAAAGCCCGCATCCAAGCGCGCGTTGGCCTGCGCGCGATCGATGCGCTTGGCGCCGAAGTCCGCGGCGATCGCGGCTTCATCGTTGACGCCCGCCTTGTAGGCGTAGTCCAGGTGTTCGATCGAGCTGATGCCCGCATCGACCGCCTGCTGCACGGTCAATGCCATCGGAATATGCCCGGATGCACGCAGACCGTTGGCGCGTGCACCGCGCACGGCCGCCAGGAACAATTCCGGGGTCAGGGTGCTGTCGGTGATCTTGACGAAGTCGACGCGGTCGCGCTTCAAGCGCACGAACGCCGCATCCAGGTCCGCCTGCGAGCCGACTTCGATGGTGCCCTTCCAGACCGGCTTGATGCCTTCGATCTTGGCACCCGAGGTGAACAACTGCGGGCCGGCCAACCGGCCGCTGGCGATCTCGCCGCGCCACTGCAGCACCTGGTCGGGCAGATCGCCGGAGGCGTCGCGGATGGTCGTGATGCCATGGGCGATGTACAGCGGCAGCAGCGCCTTGTTCTCCTCAATGAGCTCCGGGCCGCCCCCGAAATGCACGTGCATGTCCCACAGGCCCGGGATCAGATAGCGCCCCTTGCCGTTGACCTCCTCGCGGGCCTTCCACGCCTTGCGCATCGCACGATCACTGCCCATCGCCACGATGTCCTGGCCGCGTACCACGACGGTCTGGTCCGGCACGGTGGAGGCATGCTCCACATCGACCACGGTCGCATGCCGGATCATCAGGTCGGCCTGCTCGGCCGCGAATGCGGAAGGGGCCAGTGCAAGCAGCACCGGAAGGGCAAGACGCAGGGACATGGGCAATGCACCGGAAAATGGAGAACCGGGCCACCTTACGGTCGGGCCCGGTCCATTCACCAGTTAAATTTTGGAATGCGCGTCATGTGCATTCCAGATGAGCATGCTGTTTCACATCTCGCCCTGCATCACCGGCCGTGCCTGCAGCTGTCCCAGCCACGCCGCCACGGCCGGGTGCGCGTCCACGGCAGCGCCCACGAAGGTCCCGTAGCCGACCACCTTGCCCACCACGAGATCTGCCAGCGAGTAGGCCTCACCCAACATCCATGGCTGCTGCGACAGGCGCGCCTCCAGCACGTCCAGTAGTTCATTGGCCGCGCGGATGCCAGCTGCGGCATGGTCGGCATGGCGCAGCGCATCGTCCGTGGTGGCCAGCCACACACGCCCGATCACCGCGCCATAGGTGACATATGCCCACGTGCACCACGACATCGCCTCCAGCCGCGCCGGTGTACCGTCCTGCGGCCAGAGCCCCTTGGCCACGCCGTGGTGCTCGCCCAGCCACAGGTGGATCGCCAGGGCTTCGAACATCGGCGTGCCATCCACCACCAGGCACGGCACCTTGCCGTTGGGATTGATGGCCAGGTAGTCGGCCGTGCGCTGCTCGCCGGCGCGGATGTCGATCCTGACCCGCTCATGAGGGACGGCCAGTTCGGCCAGGGCGCAGGCGATCGGGGTGGCGCTGGACATCGGGTGCCAATAGAAGACGAGGGACATCTGGAACTCCTTGAGGGTGGTCAGGGGTGCGACCAAAGCGGTCCTGCACCGTGGCCCCAAGGCTAGCCACCCTTGCGGACAGAACCCGCCCGCAATGGCTGCTACGCTTTCCTGATGCTGACCGCCTCCGCCCGCCTGCTGAGCCTGCTGTCCCTGCTGCAATCGCGCCCGCATTGGGGCGGCGGCATGCTGGCCGAGCGCATGGGCATCCATCCACGCACGCTCCGCCGCGACATCGACCGGCTGCGCCAGCTGGGCTATCCCATCCACGCCAGCACCGGTGTCGCCGGCGGCTACGCCTTCCGCCCGGGCCGGGCCCTGCCACCGCTGCTGCTGGACGACGATGAAGCGCTGGCGGCGGCAATCGCGCTGCGCACGGCGGTGGCCGGCACCATCAGCGGGATCGAGCAGACCGCGATCACCGCGCTGGTCAAGATTGAACAGGCGATGCCACCGCGCCTACGGCCCCGGCTGGAGGCACTGCGCTCAGCGATCCTGCCCACCGATCAGATCGGACCGTTGGTCGATGCCGGTCGGCTGACCGCCCTGGCCGCAGCCTGCCGCGACCAACTGCAACTGGCCTTCGAGTACATCGACCGCACAGGTCAGCCAAGTTCTCGCCAGGTGGAGCCGCAAGGCGTGGTGCACACCGATCGGCGCTGGTATCTGGTTGCCTGGGACCCCGCACGCGACGACTGGCGCACCTTCCGCATCGACCGGATCACCAGTACGCCCGTGGTGGGCGCGCATTTCGCGCCCCGCGCCGGGCCCGGCGACGGCGACCTGCGCCAGTGGGTGGCCCGCTCGCTCTCGCTCGGGCAGTACCCGGATGAGGCGCGGATCATCCTGCACGCACCCCTGGCTGCCCTGCGCCAGCGCATCCCTGCGTCGGCCGGGGTGCTCGAGGGTGTGGATGACCAGCGCTGCCTGCTGCGCTGTGGCGCCAACCCGATGGGCTCGGTGATCTATTGGCTGCTGGCCATGGACCTGGAGTTCGAGGTGCTGGGGCCACCCGCACTGATCGACCGGCTACGTGCGGCTGGCGAGCGGGTGGCGCGCAGCCTGACCCCCGGCACCGCCGACGCCGTGCCGACGCCCGCGGACGTGTAGCCACCGGGTATGGCCATAGCGGCCGTGGTCATTGCGCTTCACAATGGCGCCATGACTGCCAGTGAAAAACCGAATCGCACGCTGTTCGACCTGGACCTGTTGCGCGCCATGGTGATGGTGGCCGATTGCGCCAGCTTCACCACGGCGGCCGCCCGCCTGCATTCCACCCAATCCACCATCAGCCAGAAGATCCGCCGGCTTGAGGAAATGGCCGGCCATCCGCTGCTGGTGCGCGGCAACCGTGATGTGCATCCCACCGATGCCGGCGAGATCGTCCTGGGTCATGCGCGCCAACTGCTGGCGCTCAACGATCAGCTGCTGGAGGCCCTGGCCGGCACCACGGTGGCCGTCACCGTGCGGCTGGGCGTACCGGAGGACTTTGTCAGCGCCGCGACCACCCAGCTGCTTGGCGCCTTCAACCGCGAACATCCCCAGGTGAAGCTGGAGGTCACCAGCGGCCTCAGCCGCGACCTGGCCCACGGCTACGATCATGGCGAACTCGACCTGATCCTGGTCAAGCAGCGTCGCAACAGCCGTGCCGCGGTGGCCTGCTGGCCCGAGACCATGGTCTGGATCGACAGTGCCCGCAATGGCTGCATCGGCCTGGATCCGGTGCCCCTGGTCACCTTTCCGCCGCGCGGACTCTACCGCGATGACATCATCGACGCGATCGAAGCGCTCGGGCGCCGCTGGCGGATCAGCTTCACCAGTTCCAGTCTGAGCGGGATCCAGGGCGCGGTGGCCGATGGCATGGGCATCAGCCTGCTGCCGGCGCGTGCCCTGAGCCGCGAGCACACCGTGCTGGGCGCCGAACAAGGCCTGCCACCGATCGATACGTTCGAGATCGCCCTGCTCCATCGCGCCACTGCCGACCCGCTGGTCAAGATGCTGGCGATGCGCCTTGGCGAACTCCTCAACCACGAGCGCGCCAGCAAGAACGTCACGTCGGCCTGAGCATGCAATCGATCCGGATCGCGCACCAGTCGATCGACCACGACGTCACGCTGTATCACGCGTGGCAGGCTGTCCTTACTTGAGCTGCAGCGGGTAGCGCTGCCAGAGCACGTGCACCAGGAACCCGGTCAGTTCCGGGTCCTTGCTGGTGATCGAGGCGCGGATCTTGTCCAGCAGCACCATGTCGCTGCAGTTGCGCACATCGGCGTGGCCAGCCTGGCCGGCGCGGCGGGCCCGGTAGCGGGCGGCGCGCTGTGCATCGGTCATCGCGTAGCCGAAGGTGGGCGGACGGCCGCGCTTGCGCGGCAGCGTCAGTTCCAGTGTTCCGGGGTCTTGTTCATCGCGCATGACGGACGAGGATGCAAACGGGGGCGCGCAAGATATCGTGAGACATCACTTTAATCCAGCGTTTTCCGTGGATTTCTGCATTTGCGACGCAAGCGTCAGCGCCACGCCTCTGCGACACGCGCGCCCGCCCACACCAGCAGCATCCCGCCAATGAGGCTCACGCCCAGATACAGCGGCACCATCACGCTGCGATCGGTGCGGGTGAACACCAGCGATTCGAGCATCATCGAGGAGAACGTGGTCAATCCGCCCACGATCCCGACGATCAGGAACGCGCGCCAGTACAGCGCCGCCGTGCCACGACTCTGCAGCCAGATCATCACGTAACCGGCGACGAACGCACCGGCCAGGTTCACCGTCAGCGTGCCCCACGGAAAGCCATTGCCGAACTGGCGCAGCATCGCATCGCCCACCATGAAGCGCAGCGCAGCGCCCAGTGCGCCGCCGGCCATCACCAGGCCCAACTGCTGCCACCAGACGCCGATGCCGTCCATCAGTCGCGACCCTTCTCCGCACGGGCCTGTTCGCGCGCGGCACGCAGGCGGTCCAGCTTTTCCTTCAGCTTGATCTCCAGCCCGCGCGGCACCGGCTCGTAATACACGCGCTCGCCCATCGCATCGGGGAAGCCGGTCTGGTCCAGCGCGATCCCGCCGTCGGCATCATGGTCGTACTGGTAGGTCTTGCCGTAACCCAGCTCTTTCATCAGCTTGGTCGGCGCATTGCGCAGGTGCAACGGCACCTCCTGGGTGCCGGTCTCGCGCACTTCCTGCTTGGCCTTGTTGAACGCGGCATACCCGGCGTTCGATTTGGCGGTGCTGGCCAGGTACAGGACCAGCTGCGCGAAGGCGAGCTCGCCCTCCGGACTGCCCAGGCGCTCATAGATATCCCACGCCTCCAGCGCCATCGACTGCGCCCGCGGATCGGCCAGGCCGATATCCTCGATGGCCATGCGGGTCAGCCGCCGGGCCAGGTAGGACGGATCACAGCCACCGTCGAGCATCCGGGTCAGCCAGTACAGCGCGGCATCCGGGTTGGAGCTGCGCACGGACTTGTGCAGTGCCGAAATCTGGTCGTAGAACTGCTCGCCGCCCTTGTCGAAGCGACGGGTGCGGTCGGCCAGCACCTGCACCAGCATCTCCGGGCTGATCTCCCCGCCATCGCCGCTGGCCAGTTCGGCCGCGATCTCCAGCAGGGTCAGCCCGCGCCGCACATCGCCATCAGCGGCGGTCGCGATCTCCAGCAGCGCCTCGGGCGCCACCTGCAGATGCTCGGCGCCCAGGCCGCGCCCGGTGTCCTGCAGCGCCCGCTCCAGCGCCTCGACGATGTCGCTTGGCGAGACCGACTCCAGCACGTGTACGCGGCAGCGCGAGAGCAGCGCCGAGTTCAGTTCGAAGGACGGATTTTCGGTGGTGGCGCCCACGAACACGATCGTGCCGCGCTCGATGTGCGGCAGGAACGCATCCTGCTGGGCCTTGTTGAAGCGGTGCACCTCGTCCACGAACAGCACCGTGCGGCGCCCCTCGACGAAGCGCTGCGCGGCCTCGGCCAGCACCTGGCGCACCTCGGGCAGGCCGGACAGCACGGCGGAGATCGCGCGGAACTCGGCATCGGCGTAATGCGCCAGCAGCAGCGACAGCGTGGTCTTGCCGCAGCCTGGCGGGCCCCACAGGATCATCGAGTGCACATGGCCGGACTCGACCGCCCGGCGCAGCGCGCTGCCCGGGGCGAGCAGGCGCTTCTGGCCCACCATCTCGTCCAGCGTCTGCGGGCGCATCCGCTCGGCGAGCGGACGCATGTTGTCCCGATCCACGGTCAGCAGATCGGGCCCATTGAAAGTCGTTCGGTTTCTGGCCACGTGTCTAGTGTATCGCGGCAGATTGCAGCGGGCATGCCGGCCAGCGGCCGGCACTACACCGTCATTCGCCGATGACGTCCACACCCTTGGCCGGGGTGAAGCTGAAGGTGCCCGAGGCGAAGCTCGGGTTGCGCTTCCAGCCAGTGAAGCTGATCACCGTGCGCTGGCCAACCGCATCCACGACTTCCATGCGGGCCAGGCCCTGGCCATTGAAGCCCAGTGCGGCGTACTGGAAGGCGGTATCGGTATCACGCTTCGGGCTCAGCGCCAGCCACTGCAGGCCATCACGCACGGCCGCCTCTTCGCTGACGTCGTACTGCTTGTCCAGCAGCGCCGGATTGATCAGGGCGGTCAGCGGGCTGTTCTGCTCTTCCTGGCCCTGCGGGCGCACGCTGGCCTGCTCCAGGTCCGGCTCATACACCCAGACCTTCTTGCCATCGGCCACGATCAACTGTTCGTGCGGCTTGATGTACTCCCAGCGGAACAGGCGCGGCGCGGACAACGCAACGCGGCCGCTGGTGGTTTCCTTGACCTTGCCCTTGCTGTCGAACACCTGCTGGCTGAACTGCCCGTCCAGGCCCTTCAGACCCTGGGTGAAACGGTTGAGCTCATCACGGGCGCCCGCCCAGGCCGACGCCGAACCGACACTGGCGACAACCAGGGTGGCAGCAAGCAGGGAGCGGCGGAAAGTGGTGTGCATGCGGGTATCCAGGCGAATGGGAAGGATGGGAGGCAGTGTGCCCATTCAATCCTGAATGGGCGATCAGGGACGCATTATGCGCTGGAAGCGGGTGTGCCGAGCGTACTCATGGCCCGGCCTGCACCGTCTTCAGATCGCCGTACACCACCTGCCCGCGGAAGCCGCGCCGGACCTGCTGGTACAGCTCGCGGAACGCCGCGTAGTCCTGCGGCTGGCAGAGCGCGTCCGCCCCGCGCACGGCGCGTTGATGCAGCCGGTGGCGCGCGCTGACCACCTGCCCTTCGCGCGTCCACTCCACCGTGTACTGCCCACCCGCATTGTCGAACTGCTGGCTGCGCGGAATCGCCACGATCGGCACGCTGGCCGGGAAGGTGAGCCGATAGCGCTCCTCGCGCAGACTGTCGTTGCAGTAGAACGGCGTAGCGTTGTCCGGCGCCGAGGTGCTGGCGTACAGGTCACGGAACGACTCACCGCCCGGCGCATCGGGCAGCACCATGCCGCCGAGAACCGCGAAATCGACGTAGTCGCTGGCCTGGAAGTCGTAGCGGAAGTTGAACGGACGGGTCAGGTCCTGCGGATCCCCGAGCAGGGTGAGCGCGCCACTGCCATCGAAACCGGAGGCGGCCATGATCGATTCTTCCGCCCGCGCCCGGTTCTGTGCGTTGAGCCGTGCGAAGGCGGCCCGCATGCCGATCTCGGCCACGCCGCTGGGCTGCTGCAGGGTCTGGCCGACCAGGTTGCCAGCCGCGTCGAAGCGGAAATCAGCCTCCAGCCCGGTGCCGTTGCGGCTGGCATCGTTGGCGGGGGTGCGCGCCACCACGGCCTGGCGGGTGTGCAGCACCGGTGCGCCGAGATCGGCGTCGGGCAGTTGGCCGAAGCGCGCGTAGGAGGTCGTCGAGTCCAGATACAGGTCGAACTCGGGGAGATAGGTGATCGCGTGGTTGAAGCGGCCCAGCAGCGGAATGGTCGGCAGGGTCGGCCCGCCACCGGCGCCGATCAGCACCGGGGTGCTCTGGATGCCCCGTGCAGCCAGCAGCGCCTCCAGGATCACTACATGGTCTTTGCAGTCGCCGTAGTGATTGTCGAGGATGCTCTGCGCCGGGTTCGGCTCCAGCCCACCGTTGCCCAGGTAGACCGCCACGTAGCGGATGTTCTGGGCGACCCAGCGGTACAGCACGGCGGCCTGCTCGCGCCGGTCGGTGATGCCGCGGGTGAGCTGGTCCGCCAACGCCTGGATCTGCGGGGTGACCGCGGCCGCCTCGCCACCCTTGAGCTGATAGGCCTGTGCCACCTGCGACCAGTCACGATACGTGCTGGCCATGATGCCCGGGCTGTATTCCCAGGCGGCGGCGGACCAGTTCTGCGCCTTGAGCGGCTCACTGCGGCGGTACGTCCACTCCCACTGCGCCTGGCCATTGCGGATCCGGGGCTTCTCACTGCCACGCACGCCCCGCTGCTCCACCTGCATCGGCAGGCTGGCCGGGGCGGTGAGGGTCACGCGCGCATCGTCATACGGCGTGAACACGCTGAAGGTTTCCCACAGGCCGAAGTAGCCCGGGAAATACGGCGTGTTCTGGGTGCGCCGGGTCTGGTAGACCACGCGGGTACCGGGCGCCAGATTCGGGAAGACCACCACGCGCACCTTGCGGTCGGCGTACATCGCCGCGGCCGCGCTGGAATAGCTTTCCTGGGTATAGATGCGGTCGGCCGGCACGTCGCGGCGCTGGCCGTCCGCCGTCAACGTGTAGGCCTGCAGCACCTCCAGCGTCTCCATCTTCTCGCTGTAGCTCAGCCGCACCTGGCTGAACTGCTCGACCGCCGATTTGGTCTTGAGCAGGATGTCGTACTCTTCGGTCTGCGTATTGCCCGCATCGGGGCGCACCACGTAGTCGGCACGATAGCGTACGAAACTGAAGTTGTTGCTGGCCTGCGCTTCAGTGCCCGCCCCCTGCCCACCCGGCGCGACCGGTGCGACCGGTTCGGCAGCCGAGGGCGCAGCTTGGGCTTGGGCTTGGGCTTGGGCCTGGGCCTGCGCCACCACTGGCGCGACCAGCAGCGCACCTACCATCATCCAGCGCATCGGCTTCATTGCAGGTTCCTTGTGCGAAGCGGCCGGCGAGGACGTCGCCGGCCGGGTGCCGATCAATGACGGCCGGGCAGTACCCGGCCTTACTTGGGCGGTGGCGGCGCCAGCACGCTGCGGTCGCCATTGTGCTCGGGCGGGCTGACCACGCCAGCCGCCTCCATCGCTTCAATCAGGCGCGCAGCACGGTTGTAGCCGATCTTCAGGCGACGCTGCACACCGGAGATCGACGCACGACGGGTTTCGGTGACGATGCGCAGCGCTTCGTCGTACAGCGGGTCGGATTCGTCGCCTCCTCCACCGCCTGCCTCGGGCAGGCCGCCCGGGCCGACCACGACGCCATCGCCCATCATCTGCACCTCGTCCAGCACGCCGGTGATGTAGTCGGTCGGGCCGCTGGCCTTGAGGTGTTCGACCACCCGGTGCACTTCCTCATCGGAGACGAACGCACCATGCACGCGGTCCGGCAACGCGGTACCCGGCGGCAGATACAGCATGTCGCCGTGGCCCAGCAGCGTTTCCGCGCCGGACTGGTCGAGGATGGTGCGTGAATCGATCTTCGAACTGACCTGGAAGCCGATGCGGGTCGGGATGTTGGCCTTGATCAGGCCGGTGATCACATCCACCGAGGGGCGCTGCGTGGCCAGGATCAGGTGGATGCCGGCCGCACGCGCCTTCTGCGCCAACCGCGCGATCAGCTCTTCGACCTTCTTGCCGACGATCATCATCATGTCGGCGAATTCGTCGATGAAGATGACGATGAACGGCAGCGTCTCCAGCGGACGCGGGGCCTCGCCGAGTTCCGGATTGGGCTTGAACAGCGGGTCCATCATCGGCTGCCCGGCATCCTGGGCATCCTTGACCTTCTTGTTGAAGCCGGCCAGGTTGCGCACGCCTACCGCGCTCATCAGCTTGTAGCGGCGTTCCATCTCGGCCACGCACCAGCGCAGGCCGTTGGCGGCCTCCTTCATGTCGGTGACCACCGGCGCCAGCAGATGCGGGATGCCCTGGTAGACGCTCAGCTCGAGCATCTTCGGGTCGATCATCAGCATCCGCAGGTCTTTCGGCGAGGCCTTGTACAGCAGGCTCAACACCATCGCGTTGACCGCCACGGACTTGCCCGAGCCGGTGGTGCCGGCCACCAGCAGATGGGGCATGCGCGCCAGATCGGCCACGGTCGGGCGGCCGGCGATGTCCTTGCCCAGCGCCAGGGTCAGTACGCTGGCGGACTTGTCGTATTCCTTGGAGCGCAGCAGCTCGGAGAGATAGATCATCTCGCGGGTGACGTTGGGGATCTCCAGACCCACCACCGACTTGCCCGGAATCACATCGACCACGCGCACGGATTTGACTGACAGCCCGCGCGCGATGTCCTTGTCCAGCGAACTGATCTGGCTGACCTTGATGCCCGGGGCCGGCTCGATTTCGAAGCGGGTGATGACCGGGCCGGGATAGGCACCCACCACCTGCGCATCGATACGGAAGTCCTTGAGCTTGAACTCGATCTGGCGCGACAGCGTTTCCAGCGTGCCCTCGTCGTAGCCCTTGGGCTGCGGCTTGGGATCGTCCAGCAGTGCCAGCGGCGGCACATCCGAACCATCGCCATTGACCCCGCGGAACATGGGAATCTGGGTCTCGCGCTTGGCGCGGTCGCTCTTCTCCAGCACCGGCTCCGGGCGCGGCTCGATCTTGACCGGCTCGCGCTTGGCGCGGACCTCGGCGTCGACCTTGCGCACTTCCTGGCGCTCCTCGCGCATCGCGCGGGTCTGCTGCCACTCGGTGGCCTGCTCCTTCTTCTTGTTGAACAGCGGCGGCAGCGCCAGCACCCAGTTGCCGATTTTCTCCATCACCACGAACCAGGAGATGCCCGTGGCCAGGGTGATCGAGGCCAGCAGCAGGACCAGTACGAACAGGTTGGCGCCCAATGCGCCGAAACCGACGCTGAGCGAACTGCCCACCAGCTTGCCGAGGATGCCGCCGGCGTGGGCCACATCGGCGACGAACAGGCGCAGGTGCAGGAAGCCGGTACCGGCGATCAGGAAACCGACCAGACCGACCAGGCGCAGGGCCGGGTCCAGGTCATGCTCGCCCTTGGCCTCGCGCTTGAGGCCGAACATCGCGATCCACGCCAGTGCGCCCAGCACGATCGGCAGTACGAAGGCCATGTAGCCGAACAGCTGCAGCAGCACGTCGGCGATCCAGGCACCGGCGCGGCCGCCCATGTTGTGGACCGGCGCGACCACGCTGCCGGTATGCGACCAGCCCGGGTCGGTGGCCGAATACGTGAACAGACTGGCGACCAGATACAGCAGCGCCGGGGCGACCGCGATCAAGCCCAGGTCGCGCCACAGGCGCTGCCGGCGCGGGTTGTCCACGCTGGCCGGTTTGCGCGGCGCTGCCTTGCTGTCGGACGCCTTGGATCGTTCCGGGACCTGTTTCGCCACCTTAGACCACACCTTGGGAATGCACTGTTAGTGCTTGATAATAAACGACTGGACCCCACCCCGGTAGGTGCCGGCCGCTGGCCGGCACGGTCAGCGTCAAAACCCCGGCGCCGGAATGGGCGTCGTGCTGCGCGGGTCGCCGCGTTCCACTGCGCGCCTTGAATCGCCCCGCCCCTGCCGCCACTCTATGACTTCGCTCGGATGCCGCGCAATCACTGCGCCGGCACTCCCGCCCTACCTTCTATTGCGAGCTTACATGAGCAACTCCAAGCACTCCCGCCTGTTGATCCTTGGTTCCGGCCCGGCCGGCTGGACCGCCGCCGTCTACGCCGCGCGCGCCAACCTCAAGCCCGTCGTGATCACCGGCCTGCAGCAGGGCGGCCAGCTGATGACCACCACCGAGGTGGACAACTGGCCCGGGGATGCGCACGGCCTGATGGGCCCGGACCTGATGAGCCGCATGCAGGCGCATGCCGAGCGCTTCGAAACCGAGGTCATCTTCGACCACATCCACACCGCCGATGTTTCCCAGCGCCCGTTCAAGCTGATCGGTGACAGCGCCGAGTACACCTGCGACGCCCTGATCATCGCCACCGGCGCGACCGCCAAGTACCTGGGCATCCCCAGCGAAGAGGCCTTCAAGGGCCGCGGCGTGTCCGCCTGCGCCACCTGCGATGGCTTCTTCTACCGTGACCAGGACGTGGTCGTGGTCGGCGGCGGCAACACCGCCGTGGAAGAGGCCCTGTACCTGTCCAACATCGCCCGCAAGGTCTACCTGGTCCACCGCCGCGACACCCTCAAGGCGGAAAAGATCATGCAGGACAAGCTGTTCGCCAAGGTCGCCGCCGGCAAGATCGAGACCGTGTGGCACCACCAGGTGGACGAAGTGCTGGGCAACGACGCCGGCGTGACCGGTGTGCGCGTCAAGTCCACGCTGGACGGCAGCACCCGTGACATCGAGGCCCATGGCTTCTTCGTGGCGATCGGCCACCACCCCAACACCAGCCTGTTCGATGGCCAGCTGACCATGAACAACGGCTACCTGGACATCCGCTCGGGCCTGGGCGGCAACGCCACCCAGACCTCGGTGGAAGGCGTGTTCGCCGCCGGCGACGTGGCCGACCAGCACTACCGTCAGGCGATCACCTCGGCCGGCTTCGGCTGCATGGCCGCACTGGATGCCGAGCGCTATCTGGATGCGAAGGGTCAGGCGAGCTGATCTGACGCCCGAATCGCGCAGCACACGAAGGCCGGTGAATCATTCACCGGCCTTTTTACTGGCCGGTACGTTCCGCCCGCCCTGCGCCCGTCCCACCTGCTCTATCCTCTGCCCATGCCCGATCCACGTTTCCTGCATCGCCTGTCCGATGTCCCCGCCGCCGCCTGGGACGCCCTGCACGACGGCCGCAACCCGTTCCTGTCGCACGCCTTCCTCGCCGGCCTTGAAGAACACGGTTGCCTGCGCCCCGAATGGGGCTGGCGGCCGCGCCACTTCACCCTGTGGGACGGGGACACCCTGGTCGCGGCGATCCCGGGTTATCTCAAGGACAACTCGCACGGCGAGTTCGTGTTCGATCACGCCTGGGCGCACGCGTACGCCCAGCACGGGCTGGACTACTTCCCCAAGTGGCTGGGCGCGGTGCCGTATTCGCCCGTGACCGGCCCGCGTCTACTTGCCGGCACAACGGAGGATCGCGGCGCGCTGCTGGCATCGCTGGCGGGCGAAGTGGCACGCCTGGGCTGGTCCTCGGCCCACATCAACTTCCACCCCGCCGAGGAAGACCCCGCCTTCAGCCCGGACTGGCTGCTGCGCGAGGACATCCAGTTCCAGTGGCACAACCCCGGTGGCTGGCAGACCTTCGACGACTTCCTCGGCGCGATGGACCACAAGCACCGCAAGAACATCCGCCAGGAACGCACCAAGCTCGCGCGCAGCGGCGTCACGTATCGCATCGTGCATGGCGATGAGGCGACCGAGGCCGATCTGCGCGCCATGCACGGCTTCTACCTGCAGACCTTCGCCGAGTACGGCAACTCGCCTGCGCTGACGCTGCCCTTCCTGCAGCATCTCGCCCGCACGATGCCGCGCGCGCTGGTGATCTTCCTGGCCGTGCTCGATGGCGAGCCGGTCGCCGGTGCGCTGTGCCTGCGTGGCGCGGACACGCTCTATGGGCGCTACTGGGGCGGCGCCACCCTGCCCGGCCTGCATTTCGAGACCTGCTACTACCAGGGCATCGCCTACTGCCTGCGCGAAGGACTGGCCCGCTTCGAGCCCGGCGCCCAAGGTGAGCACAAGCTGGCGCGCGGCTTCCTGCCGCACCGGGTGCGCAGCCGGCACTGGATCGCCGAGCCCGCCTTTGCCGAGGCACTGGTTGCGTGGTGCGCACAGGAGCGCGCCGAGGTCGCCCACTACGCACGTGTACTGGCGTCGCACAGTCCGTTCAAGGCCGACCTGGCATGACCCGCCGGCTGCCCTGGCGCCTGGACGATGCGCCGGACGCTCCCTTCCCGCCCGCCGAGACCGCGCTGCGCGATCCGGATGGCCTGCTGGCGCTCGGCGGCGACCTCTCGCCGGTGCGGCTGCTCAACGCCTATGCCGGCGGCATCTTTCCGTGGTTCTCCGAAGGCCAGCCGCTGCTGTGGTGGTCGCCGGACCCGCGCATGGTGTTTCGTACCGACGGCGTGCACCTGTCCAGCCGCTTTCGCCGCTCGCTCCGGCAGAGCGCCTGGACGCTACGGGCCGACACCTGTTTCGAGCAGGTGATCGATGCCTGCGCGGCCAGCCCGCGCCCGGGCCAGGACGGCACCTGGATCACGCGCGACATGCGCGACGCCTACGTCGACCTGCACCGTCTCGGCTTCGCGCACTCGGTGGAGGTGTTCGATGGCGATGCCCTGGTCGGCGGCATCTACGGGGTGGCGATCGGGCGGATGTTCTTTGGGGAGAGCATGTTCAGTGCGGTCTCGGGCGGCTCCAAGGTCGCCCTGGCCGGGTTGGCCCATCGGCTGGCCAGCTGGGGGTGGCCGCTGATCGATGCGCAGGTCGAAAATGACCATCTCCTGCGCATGGGCGCTGAGCACTGGCCCCGGCAGCGTTTTCTCGCACTGGTCCGTGAACAGGTCCAACAGCCAGCCGCCGCAGGCGATTGGGTGGATTTGTTCGGCACACTGACCGCCGCCGAAATCGCTGATCCGGACCGGCCTTAACCAAAACTTTGCATCAATCGCCCGACGCGCGTAAAATGCCCGCTCTTCAGGCCAGCTCGGCCGGTTACAGAACTGCACAGGACTACATGTCGAAAGACGACTCCATCGAGTTCGAAGGCACCGTCAGCGAGACGCTGCCGAACACCACTTTCCGCGTACGACTGGAAAATGGGCATGAAATCATCGCCCACATCTCCGGCCGCATGCGCAAGAACTACATCCGCATCCTGACGGGCGACCGCGTCAAGGTCGAAATGACCCCGTACGACCTGACCAAGGGTCGCATCACCTACCGCATGAAATAAGCGGTCCGGGGGTTGTTCCCGCCAGAAGGCCAGCCAGGTGCTGGCCTTTTCGCGTGGGCGGCATTCTGCCGGCAGCGGCCTTACCCTGCCAAGCGACACCCTGACCCAGTGCACCCTGACGTCGGTCAGGATGCCTTGATGCAGATTCGCCCTGGCACGCAACGGTCCACGCTGGCGGTCGATCCAATCCGGATCATGACCCGATGGCCCCCGCCATGAAGTACCTGTCTCCCCTGCTCCTGATCACCTGTCTGGCCGCCGCGTCGGCCCAGGCCGCCGAACCCACAGCCCCCGGCGACTGCATCACGCTCTCTGCGGATCAACAGCTGGTACGCAACGGGGCTGACCGCGACGTGCTGCTGCGCAATGGCGACCAGCATTACCTGGTGCGTTTCGAACGCTCCTGCAGCAGCGCCGCGATGTCGCCGAAGCTCGCCTTTGTCACGCCCGGCCGGGAGGGCCAACTCTGCGGCGCAGGGGCCAGCAAGCTGCGCACCAATGGACAGAGCTGCGCGATCAGTGCCGTTGATCCGATCACCGCCGAGGAATTCACACGCAAGGCGCGCGCGCGCCAGTGATCGGCCAAGCACCCACGCCCGCGTAAACAAAAGCCCCCTTTCGGGGGCTTTTGCATTCATCTCGACAACACCTGCGACCCGATTACACCGTGGCCGGCAACAGACGCTCCGGCTCGGCCTCGGTCTCGACAAACAGCTGGTCGTCGCGGACGTCGATGCTGACCTTGCCACCGTTGACCAGCTTGCCGAACAGCAGCTCGTCGGCCAGCGGACGCTTGATCTTGTCCTGGATCACGCGCGCCATCGGGCGGGCACCCATCAGCGGATCGAAGCCATGGTGGGCCAGCCAGTCGCGCGCGGTCGGGGTGGCCGACAGGCTGACGTGCTTTTCCTGCAGCAGCATTTCCAGCTCGATCAGGAACTTGTCCACCACGCGCAGGATGTGCTCGAAGCCCAGCGCCTGGAACTGCACGATCGCATCCAGACGGTTGCGGAACTCCGGCGTGAAGCTCTTGCGGATGACCTCCATCGCGTCGGTGGCATGGTCCTGGCGGGTGAAGCCGATCGAACGCCGCGAGGCCTGGGCCGCGCCGGCATTGGTGGTCATCACCAGCACCACGTTCTTGAAGTTCGCCTCACGGCCATTGGTGTCGGTCAGCACACCGCGGTCCATGACCTGCAGCAGGATGTTGAAGATGTCCGGGTGGGCTTTTTCCACCTCGTCCAGCAGCAGCACGCAGTGCGGGGTCTTGACGATCTTCTCGGTCAGCAGGCCTCCCTGGTCGAAGCCGACATAGCCCGGAGGGGCACCGATCAGGCGGCTGATCGAATGCGACTCCATGTACTCGCTCATGTCGAAGCGGACCAGCTCGATGCCCAGCTGCAGCGCGAGCTGCTTGGTCACTTCGGTCTTGCCTACGCCGGTCGGGCCGGAGAACAGGAAGTTGCCGATCGGCTTTTCCGGATTGGCCAGGCCCGAGCGTGCCAGCTTGATCGCCGAGGACAGCGTCTCGATGGCCGGGTCCTGGCCGAAGATCACCATCTTCAGGTTGCGCTCCAGATGCTGGAGCACGTCCTTGTCGGTGGCGCTGACCTGCTTGGCCGGGATCCGCGCCATCTTGGCGACGATGGTCTCGATCTCCTCGATGTCGATCAGCTCCTTGCGCTCGCCGTCCGGCAGCAGCCGCTGGCGGGCACCGGCCTCGTCGATCACGTCGATCGCCTTGTCCGGCAGCAGGCGGTCGTTGATGTGCTTGACCGACAGGTCCACGGCGGCCTGCAGCGCGTCATCGGCATAGGTCACGCCGTGGTGCGCTTCGTACTTGGGCTTGAGGCCCTGCAGGATCTCGTAGGTCTCGCCCACCGTCGGCTCGACGATGTCGATCTTCTGGAAGCGGCGGGCCAGCGCCCGGTCCTTCTCGAAGATGCCGCGGTATTCCTGGAAGGTGGTCGAGCCGATGCAGCGCAGCTCGCCCGAGGCCAGGGCCGGCTTGATCAGGTTGGAGGCATCCATGGTGCCGCCCGAGGCGGACCCGGCACCGATGATGGTGTGGATCTCATCGATGAACAGCACCGCGTTGGGCAGCTTCTTCATCGCGGTCAGCACGCCCTTCAGGCGCTTTTCGAAATCACCGCGGTACTTGGTCCCGGCCACCAGCGCGCCCAGGTCCAGCGAGTAGATCACCGCATCGGCGAGCACATCCGGCACCGACCCTTCCACGATGCGCTTGGCCAGGCCTTCGGCAATGGCGGTCTTGCCCACGCCGGCCTCGCCCACGTAGAGCGGGTTGTTCTTGCGGCGGCGGCACAGGACCTGGATGGTGCGCTCGATCTCATCGGCACGGCCGACCAGCGGGTCGATCTTGCCGTTGCGGGCCTGGTCGTTGAGGTTGCTGGCGAACTCGGCCAGGGCATCGCCCTTGCCCTCGCCTTCGGCACCCTCGGCGCGGCCCTCGCCATCGGCGGCGGGCGGCACTTCGCCCTCCTCGCCCAGCTTGGCAATGCCATGGGAGAGATAATTGACGATGTCCAGCCGGGTCACGTCCTGCTGGTTGAGGTAGTACACGGCATGCGAGTCCTTCTCGCCGAAGATCGCGACCAGCACGTTGGCGCCGGTGACTTCCTTCTTGCCCGAGGACTGCACGTGGTAGACCGCGCGCTGCAGCACGCGCTGGAAGCCCAGGGTCGGCTGGGTATCGCGCCCATCATCTTCGGCCAGGCGCGAGACGGATGCCTCGATGGCCTGCTCCAGTTCCTGGCGCAGGCGCTCGGCGTCCGCACCGCAGGCCTTGAGAACGGCTTGGGCGGACGGGTTGTCGAGCAGTGCCAGCAGCAGGTGTTCCACCGTCATGAATTCATGCCGGGCCTCACGGGCGCGCTTGTAGCACTGTCCGATGGTGTGTTCGAGGTCTTTACTGAACATGATTAACTCCGGCGGCAGTTAGGAACAATATGCGGCCAACCTTCACGATTTCCATCACCCTAGCGGATCAGTGCGTTCAGACGGCGTTAGCACTCCGCCGATCGCACCAATCCATTGGACGGCCTCCATCATGCACGAACTTGCCGCCACGAAATGGCAGCTTCAACGTGATGGTGATGTCATCGTGACGCCACCCCGGGCCAGCGCTGGCCGGTGCAGCGGCCGGGCGGCAACCCGGCGATGCTCAAGTGGGTGCGGATGCCGGAGAACCGCATGGCTCCGGCTAGGCTGGGGCTGGCCGCACGGCTGTCGCCATGGCTGGAACAGTGCGGATCGCTGGCGCGCCTGTGGCGGGGCCAGGGGCGGCTCAGCCGCTGGCCTTCTCCATCGTGCACAGCAGCGGGTGCTGGTTCATGCGCGAGAATTCATTGACCTGGGCGACCTTGGATTCGGCGACCTCGCGGGTGAACACCCCGCACACGCCGCGGCCGCGGGTATGCACGTGGAGCATCACCTGGGTGGCCTGGTCCAGGTCCATCGAGAAGAAGTGCTGCAGGACCGTCACCACGAAATCCATCGGGGTGTAGTCGTCGTTCAACAGCATCACCTGGTACAGCGGCGGCGGCGCGACCTCGGGACGTGCAGGCTCAAGCAGCACGCCGTGGTCGTGATGAGTTTCGTGGGAAGTCTCGCGGGGCATCCCCCCATTATAGGGCCCCGCCCGGCCGGATTGGACGTTGCCCCCTGCGGCCTTCACAATCTGCACTCTCCAACCAGATGTTCACAGGGATTTCATGAAAAGGATTGCTGCCGCACTGCTGCTGGCCGTCACTGCCACCGGCGCCCATGCGGCCGAAGCGGACAAGGCCGTCGGGCGAGCGCTGGACACGCTCAAGTACACCTACGAGGTGGACGAGGACGGCGATTACAAGATGGTGTTCGACATGGATGACGGCCGCAGCCAGCTGGCCTTCGTGCGCTCCACCGTCGAGGAATTCGGCAAGCACAGGATCCGTGAGATCTGGTCGCCGGCCTACAATTCGCCGGGCAAGCAGTTCCCCGCTGCCGTCGCTAACCGCCTGCTGGAAGACTCGCAGGATGCCAAGATGGGTGCCTGGGTGAAGCAGGACCAGCTGGCGATGTTCGTGGTCAAGGTCGATGCCACTGCCACCCCGGAGCAACTCAGCGACGCCATCGATGCGGCCATCCGCACTGCGGACGCCATGGAACTCGAACTGACCGAGCAGGACGAATACTGAAGTGAATGCCGTGCAGGAACCGCGCTGGACGCCCCATGTCACCGTGGCCACCGTGGTGGTGCGTGACGGGCGTCTGTTGCTGGTCGAGGAGGCGATCGACGGCCGCCAGGTGCTGAACCAGCCCGCTGGCCACCTGGAGCCCGACGAGAGCCTGGCCGCCGCCGCGTGCCGGGAAACGCTGGAAGAGACCGGCTGGACGGTGCGCCTGAGCGCCTTCATCGGCACCTACCAGTGGACCGCCCCGGACGGCACGCCGTTCCTGCGCTTTGCCTATGCGGCCGAGCCGGTCTCGCACGATCCCGCCCGTCCGCTGGACACCGGGATCCTGCGGGCCGTGTGGCTGACCCCGGCCGAGCTGAAGGCCGAGCCCGGCCGGCTGCGCAGCCCGCTGGTCTGGCAGGTGGTGGCCGACTATCTGGCCGGCCAGCGCCACCCGCTCTCCATCGTCAAGGAGGCCGCATGAGCCCCCCACGGATCATGGTCGGTGTCTCCGGCGGCGTGGATTCCTCGGTCGCGGCCTGGCGGCTGGTCCAGCAGGGCGAGCCGGTGGCGGGACTGTTCATGCAGAACTGGGCCGATGACGGCAGTGGCGACTGCCGTGCCGAAGATGACCGCCGCGATGCGGTGGCGGTCTGCGGCCTGCTCGGCATCCCGTTCCACTTCCGCGATTTTTCCAGCGAGTACTGGCAGGGCGTGTTCGAGCATTTCCTGGCCGAGTACGCCGCCGGCCGCACGCCCAACCCGGACGTGCTGTGCAACCGCGAAGTGAAGTTCAAGCATTTCCTCGACGCCGCGCGCGAGCTTGGCGCCGAACGCATCGCAACCGGCCATTACGCGCGGATCGCCCAGGTGGGCGGCCGCTGGGCGCTGCTGCGCGGCGCCGACCGCAGCAAGGACCAGAGCTACTTCCTGCACCAGCTGGGCCAGGAACAGCTGGCCGCGACCCTGTTCCCGATCGGCGACCTGCAGAAGAACGACCTGCGCCGGATCGCACGGGATGCACGCCTGCCGACCCACGCCAAGAAGGATTCGACCGGGATCTGCTTCATCGGCGAACGCGACTTCCGCGAGTTCCTCGGCCGCTACCTGCCGGCCAGAACGGGCGAGATCCGCGATCCCGATGGCGCCCTGATCGCCGAACATCCTGGCGTGTTCTATTTCACGCTCGGCCAGCGCGAGGGCCTGAACATCGGTGGCGTGCGTGGCCGGCCGGCGGCCCCGTGGTACGTCGTCGGCAAGGACGTGGCCAGCAACGTGCTGTACGTGGACCAGGACCGCGAGAGCCCGTGGCTGCAGTCCACCCGCCTGCATTCGGAGGCCGCCCACTGGATCGCCGGCGCCCCGCCCGCGCGCCGCTTCGAGTGCACCGCCCAGACCCGTTACCGCCAGCCCGACGAGCCGTGCACCGTTACCGTGCGCGACGATGGCACCGTGGACGTGCGCTTCGCGCGCCCGCAGCGTGCCGTCACCCCGGGCCAATCGCTGGTGTTGTATGACGATGAGGTCTGCCTTGGTGGCGCCGTCATCGCCGCCACCGATGCGCCGCTGGAACAACGCCTTCGCGCCACCCCTTCTCCTTTCGAGGTATCTGCTGCATGAGTTTTTCCGTCGACGACCGCGTACTCGCTCTGGCCGGCATCGCCCAGGCCCTGCAGCAGGTGCGCCGCATCGCCGAAACCGGCCACTCCGAAGCCGCCGTGGTCCGCACCGCGGTGGAGAGCGTGTTCCGCATCGATGCGGCCAGCCCGCAGGACATCTACGGCAGCGCCAGCAATGTCGCCCCCGGCCTGCGCCTGCTGCACAACTACCTCAGCAGCCAGGGGCAGGACGAGCAGTTGCCGCGCCTGGCGCTGTCGGTGCTGCAGCTTGAGCGCCGCTTCGTGCGCGAGGACGCGATCGTGGCCAAGGTCAGCACCGGGATCGAGCGCGCCCGCACCCAGGCCGGCGAGCTGGGCGACAGCGCCCACCCGGACGTGCTCGCCGCACTGGGTGGCCTGTACGCGGACACCATCAGCAACCTCAAGCCGCGGGTGATGGTCCAGGGCAACCCGCACTACCTCGGCCAGGCGGGCGTGGTCGCCGAGATCCGCGCGCTGCTGCTGGCCGCGGTCCGTTCGGCGGTGCTGTGGCGCCAGACCGGTGGCCAGTACTGGGACTTCCTGTTCTCGCGCAAGACGATGCTGGAAGCGGTCGCGCGCCAGCTGCGCTGAGCTCGGCAGCCACCCATCGGGTGGCTCCACCCGGGGGCCGGGACGTGCGGTTTTTGATCGAATGTGTGGTGCAGGACTAAAGCAAACCGGGGTACGGCCGATACAGCATCCGTGCACCTCCCCGAGAACGTCCATGTACTCACGCCTCTTCATCCGCCTGGCCGCCCCCCTGGTCCTGACCCTTCTGCTTCCCTTTGCCATCGGCTTCGAGTGGCCCGCCGCCCTGCGCTGGGCGATCCTGAGCACGATGACGCTCAGCTGGCTCGGGTTTGCCTGGTGGAGCGCCCGCGCCCAGACCCAGCGTTCGCCTGAGCAGGCCCGCATCATGCGCGAGCAGGACCAGCTGCTGACCGAGCTGCGCTCGTTCGTCGGCAACGAAATCGACGGCTCGCGTGGCGAAGTCGAACGTGCCCGCGACCTGATCCGTCATGCGGTCGGTGGCCTGGGCAGCAGCTTCGATGCGATGAACCGCAAGTCGCGCCAGCAGAGCCAGGCCCTGGCCCGCATCGTCGACCGCGCCGGCGAAGAAGGCGGTGCCGGCGTCGACGTGGCCCGTTTCGCCCAGCACGCCAGCCAGCGGATGGAGCAGCTGGTCGAGGCGCTGGAACAGGTCAGCGGCCAGAGCAGCAACACCGTGCAGCACATCGACCAGATGGCCCAGCACCTGGATGGCATCTTCGCGCTGCTGGAGGACGTCAAGTCGATCGCCGACCAGACCAACCTGCTGGCCCTGAACGCGGCCATCGAAGCCGCACGTGCCGGTGAAGCCGGCCGTGGCTTTGCGGTGGTCGCCGACGAAGTCCGCAACCTGTCCGAGCGCTCGACCACCTTCAACGAGCAGATCCGCAAGCTGGCGCACAGCTCCAAGGACGCCATCGCCAAGGTGCGCGAGACGGTCTCGCACATGGCCTCCCGCGATATGGACCGTTCCCGCGAAGCGCGCCACGAAGCGGCGCAGATGCTGGAGAACGTGGCCCAGATCAATGCCTCGCTCGGTGACGGCATGCGCGAGATCTCCGAATGCGGTCGCGCCATCGACAGCAGCGTCGCTGAAGCCGTGCGCGCCCTGCAGTTCGAAGACATCGCCACCCAGGCCCTGGGCGGCGTGCACACCCACCTGGACCGCCTGACGGCGATCAACCGCGAGGCCGTCGCCCTGCAGGAGCTGCTGCATCGCAGTGGCGGCGTGTTCGACGAGGAGGTCGTGACCGCCCTGCAGCGCACCGGCAGCCGCCTGCGTGACATGCGCACCGAGTGGGAGCGCCCGCCGCACAAGGCGGTCGCCCAGCAGAGCATGGCCGCAGGCGCGGTCGAGCTGTTCTGATCCAGATGTCCCGTGCCGACCCCGGCACAGACAACGGCCCCGGTTTCCCCGGGGCCGTTGTGCTTGCACGACCCGCCTTGGCTGCAGATGATTACCCGATGTTGAACGCGTCCGTGTTGTCCGTTGCATCCGTTGTCCCCGCCGAGCTGGAGCCGGCGGTGCAGCGCAGTGAGACCGTCACCGCCGTTGCAGCGCCTGCCGCTGCGGCAGCGCCGGTTGCCCCGCTGCAGGGCCGCGCCCTGATCGCACGGTTGGAGCAGCTGGCCCAGCAGGAACTCGCGCAGCTGGCCAAGCGCCCCGCGCCGGGCATCGTCACCCTGCCCTCCGCCGTCGACCCCGCCCTGGCCGGCCTGGCCTGGGACCTGGGCCTGAGCGGCGATGACCTGGATGCGGCGGCGCGCTGACGCTGCCTGCCCGGCATCAACCGCCGTGAACGCCAACGCAGCTACCCGTCATCGCACGTCCGCAAGCGGCCGTCACGGCGCTACCCGTTGAGGCGAGCGCAGCACTCGCCGCAGGACTGACGCCCAGGGCGGTTCGGCAGCTTCATCGTATTTCCATCTGTGTGCCCGCTGATATCGCCGGGCGATGGCCTGTGCCGGACCGAGGGGGACCCCGGCCGGAGGGCTGTGCGCAGGTCACATGCAACGCAAGCGCCGAGGTCGCGCACGACCCGTATGACGGGACGGCAACCCAGGGCTGTGCAGAGCCCACGGAGGGGCGCTGCAGGACCTTACTCAAACGCTCTGCGTCACCGCGGCATAGCTCTCGCGCGGCAGCGTCTGCGTGCCCAGCTTCAACCACTGCGCCAGATCGCGCGGCGCCAGCGGGCGCGAGTACAGGTAGCCCTGGATCTCATCGCAGCCCTGGCGGCGCAGCATGGCCTCTTCCTGCTCGGTCTCCACGCCTTCGGCCACGACCTTCATGCCCAGCGCGTGGCCCAGGTGCACGATCGCCTGGGTGACCTCAGCGGTGCCGGCATCGTGCAGCATGCCCTGGACGAAACTGCGGTCGATCTTCAGGCGCCCCACCGGGAAGCGGTTGAGGTAATGCAGGTTCGAGAAGCCGGTACCGAAGTCGTCGACCGCCAGCGGCACGCCGTGGCGTTCGAGCACCTCGAAGCAGTGCCGCAGCACGTCGGTGTCACGGATCAGGGCGGACTCGGTCAGCTCCAGCTCCAGGCGCTGCGGCGGCCAGCCGTGGGCATGGCAGATGTCGATCACGCGTTCGGCGAACCCGCGGTCGCGCAGCTGTACGGCCGACACGTTGACCGCCACGCGGTCGAATTGCAGGCCGGCGGCGTCCCACGCAGCGGCCTGGCGGCAGGCCTCGGCCAGCACCCAGTCACCGATCCGCACGATCTCGCCGCACTTCTCGGCAATCGGTATGAACTCGGCCGGGCTGCAGTAGCCGATGCCGGGCCGATGCCAGCGCAGCAGCGCCTCGATCGCCGGGGGCTGGTCGTTCTCGGCATGCAGCAGCGGCTGGTAGGCCAGGGTGAATTCTTCGCGCTCGATCGCGCCGAGCAGTGCGTGCTCGATCTCCAGCTTGCGCTGGATCTTGGCCAGGGCGTCCTGGCTGTAATACTGGTAGGTGTTGCGCCCGGCTTCCTTGGCCGCGTACATGGCGGCATCGGCGGCGCGCAGCAGCGATTCGAAATCCTGGCGACTCTCATCGAGCATCGCGATACCGACGCTGGCGCCGACTTTCAGCGTGCTCTCGCCGCGGTGCAGCGGCTCGGCCAGCGAGGCGATCAGTTTGCGCGCGACATGGCCGGCATCTTCCGGCGCGGCCAGGTCGCGCAGCACGACGATGAACTCGTCGCCGCTGAAGCGGCCGAACAGGTCGTTGTTGCGCAGGCTCTGGTGCAGGCGCGAGGCGGCCGCCTTGAGCAGCGCATCGCCGGTGGCGTGGCCGAAGGTGTCGTTGATGGTCTTGAAGCCGTCCAGGTCGATGAACAGCATCGCCAGCGGGCTGCCGCGATCGCGCGCCACCTCGATGGCATCGGCGGTCTGCTCGCGCAGCAGCATCCGGTTGGGCAGGCCGGTGAGCAGGTCGTAATGGGCCAGCAGTTCGATGCGCTCGTTGGCTTCGCGCTCGCGGGTGATGTCACGGAACAGCACCACGAACCGCGTCGGCAGGCCATCGCGGCGGTCCAGCTCGATCAGCACCTGGACCCAGATGCGCAGTCCGGACTGCCGGTAGAAGCACAGGTCCAGCTGCTCGGGCAGGCCACCCTCGGCGATCCGCACCAGCGCCGCCTCGAACGCATCGCGCGAATCCTGGGTGTACAGGCTCAGGGCCTGGTCAAGGCTGATCGGCTCCTTGCGCAGCCCGTGGATGCGGTAGCACTCCTCGGTCCACTGCATGTGGCGGGTGCCCACCTCGATCTCGCAGCCGCCGATACGACCCAGGGCCGAGACGCGGTTGAGCAGCTCGGTACGCCAGCGGATCAGCGCATCGGTCTGGTGTTGTTCGGTAATGTTCTGGACTTGGCCCAGCAGGCGCTGGATGCGACCGTCCGGCCCGATCAGCGGCTGCATCCACACGCGCAGGTGCAGCGCGCCGTTGTCGCGGATCAGCTCCAGCTCCAGCGTGGTGGCCGCACCATCGCGCCACATCCGGCGCCAGGCATTGCGCAACCGGCCGCGCGACTGCGGTTCGAGCTGACGCAGCCAATGGCGGCGACCGTGCGGCGGTGTTTCGCCGGTGCCCAGCAGTACGCGGAACTCGGGCGACCACCAGAACCGGCGCGCCTCCGGATCCCAGGACCAGCTGCCCATGCTGGCGATGCGCTGGGCTTCGCGCAGCTGCACCTGCTGCTCGCGCAGCTGGACTTCCATCTGCTTCTGGGCCTGGATGTCGGTATGGGTGCCGACCATGCGCAGCGGCTGGCCATCGGCCGTGCGGGTGACCACCCGGCCCCGATCCAGCACCCAGCGCCACTCGCCATCGGGGTGCCGGGCGCGGAACTGGGCCGTATAGGCCTCGCGCTCGCCGCGCAGGTGCGCATCCATCGCCAGCCGCACCGCCGGCTGGTCGTCCGGGTGGACGTTCTCCAGCAGCGCGCTCACGCCCTCTGCATGGCTGTGGGAGTCCTCGATGGGCTGACCATCCCAACGCCGCGAGCGGCGCACGCTGTCGCTGGGCAGGTCCCAGTCCCACAGCCCGTGCCCGGCATGATCCAGGGCGACTTCCCAACGGCTGCCGGCATAGGCGGCGACCGGCTCGGGCACGCTCAGGGTGAAGGCCAGCAGATGCCCATCCGGATCGTGCACGGCGCGCATCCAGCCATCGAAGCGGCCACCGGGCCCACCGGGCAGCTGGCAGGGCACCAGCCCGCCGTCCGCGGCGAGCAGGCGCAGATCTTCTAGTACCTCGCCGTACGCGGCGACGGTTGCCGGCAGGCCGTGCTCGCGCGCGGCCGGGTTGGCGGCGATCGGACGACCGGCACGGTCGAGGATCACCAGCGCCGAGGCCAGTGGGTGCTGCAGCAGACTCGCGATAATGCCTTGGTCCACGCCCTGTAACTCCGAAAACGCACCCGACAACCGGGGAACGCAATCGTTAACGGCGGAGATTGCGGATTATTGAGTTCCCTGGCGACCTGCATCCTCACCCCGGGCAGGTAAGATGACGCTCGCCTTGTCCGACTGGCCCCGCCCTGCCCCATGCCGACCCACCTGCCAGGCCCTTCCGCACCCGCTGACGACACGCCCCTGGCCCGCGATCTGCGCCGCGACCGCTGGCGCGTGGTCGTGGCCTACCTGGTGCTGGCCCTGGTGTGGATCCTGTGCAGCGATGCGGCGGTCAAGGTGGTGGCCGGCGACCTGCAGACCGCGGCGCAGTGGCAGACCATCAAGGGCACGTTCTTCGTGGTCGCCAGTGCGGCCCTGATCTATCTGCTGCTGCGGCCGCTGGCCCAGCACGTGCTGCACACCCATGCGCGGCTGGAGAGTTCGGAAACCCGTCATCGGCAGATGTTCGAAGGCAATCCCGGCCCCATCCTGGTGTATGACCTGGAATCGCTGGCGATCCTGGACGTCAATCCGGCGGCGGCGGGCTTCTTCGGCTACAGCCGGGAAACCTTCACCGCGATGCCGATCACGGCGCTGTGGCCGCCCGGTCACGAGGCCCTGCTCGAAGCCAAGCTGGACCACATCCGCGCCAACCCCGAGCAGCTGTGCGTGATCACCGCCGATCTGCGCCTGAGTGATGGCAGCACCCGGCGCATGGAGATGCGCAGCAATTTCATCGATTACGGCGGCCGCCGTGCGCGACTGCTGATCGCGATCGACCGTACCCGCGAAGACCAGGCCCTGCTGCGCCGCGACCAGGCGTTGGCCCGCGTGGAGGAAGCGCACGAGATGGCGCGCATCGGCGCGTGGGAGATCGACCCGGCCACCGGACTGGGCCGCTACGCCAACCAGGTCTACCGCCTGCTGGGGCGGCGCGCGCCGGAAGCCCGGCGCTGGCACCGTTTCGAGGAACTGCTGGTGCCCGCCGATCCGGCCACCGCCGCGCTCAGCGAACAGCTGTTGCAGGAAATGAGCTCGGGCGAACCGGTGCAGATCGATGTGCTGCTGCCGCTGCTGGCGATGGACGGGCGCGCCTTGATGGTGCACCTGCGCGCCGAGAGCGGCCAGGACGATGTCGGGCGGCCGCGGGTGCTGGGCACCCTGCAGGACGTCACCGAGCGCGAGCAGTCGCGGCGCCTGTTGCGTGAGCGCGAAGAGCAGTTCCGCGAGCTGGTGCGGGTGCTGCCCGATGGCGTGGTGATCCTGTCCGAAGAACACGTGCTGTACGCCAACGCCTGCGCCGCCACCCAGTTCGGGTACGGCCACAACACCCTGCTCGGCGAGCCGCTGGCCGCGCTGGTGACCGCCGACGATCTGCCCCGCGTACGCGCCCAGCTGTTCGCCCAGCTGCCGCTGCACCACGGCGGGGCCGGCGAGGTGATCGGCATGCGCCGCTTCAACGGCCAGGCGTTCCAGGCCGGCCTGGCGGTCGGCGATGTGCGGTATGGCGGCCGCAACTGCAAATTGCTGATCGTGCGCGACCTCAGTGAGCCCGAGCGCATCCGCGAGGCGCTGGAAACCAGCAACCGCGAGCTGCAGGCCATGGCCGGCCGGCTGTTCTCGCTGCAGGAAGACGAGCGCCGCGCCATCTCGCGCGATCTGCACGACGATATCGGCCAGGCGATCACCGCGATGAAACTGTCCGCGTATGCGGCCCAGGATGAACAGGACGCCGCCCGCCGCGACGAGGACCTGGCCCAGATCATCCAGCTGGCCGATGCGACCGTGGGCAAACTGCGCGACATCTCGACGCTGCTGCGCCCGCCGCAGCTGGATGCGCTCGGGCTGGAAGCGGCGCTGCGCTGGCAGGCCGGCGTGCTGTTCCGCTCGGCGGCGATCGAGCTGCTGCCCGATATCCAGTCCCTGCCCCGGCGCCCGGCCGGGGATATCGAACAGGCCTGCTTCCGCATCGCCCAGGAAAGCCTGACCAACGTGCTGCGCCATGCGCGTGCGAGCCAGGTGAACCTGCATCTGCGCGATGTGGACGACCACGGCCTGCACCTGCAGGTCCGCGACGACGGCGAGGGCTTCGACCCGGATGGCCCGCGCGGGCTGGGCCTGATCGTGATGCGCGAGCGCGCGCAGAGCGTGGGTGGCACATTACGCATTGAATCGGCGCATGGCGCCGGTACCCTGATCGACCTTTACCTGCCGTACCGCGCCACCGGCGCGACGGCTCACGACGCACTGGAACACTGAGCTCATGTGGAACCCTTCCCTGCCCCTGGTCAGCATCGAGGACGCCCCGGCCCGCCTGGGCGCGGGCAATCCCGAACTGCAGGCGATGGTGACCGAGGCCGCGTCCGGCGGCACGCCGCTGATGCTGATGCACGTGGACATCGACCACTTCGCCTCGGTCAACGAGAACATGAGCGCCGAAGTCGGCGACCAGGCCCTGGTGCTGGTCGCCCAGCGCCTGCAGCACCACCTGCGTGGCCGCGGCAAGCTGTGGCGCCACGGCAGCGATGAATTCCTGCTGGCCGTGCCGCGCACCGCCGACATGCCACTGCCCGAAGACCTGGCCGAGGAAATCCGCCAGCAACTCGAGCTGCCGCTGTCGGTGCTGCCCTACACCCTGTTCATGACCGGCAAGCTGGGCGTGAGCCTGTGCCCGGAACACGCCACCGGTGTCTCGCGCCTGCTCGACCACGCCGAAGATGCGCTGTACCAGGCCGCCCGCGAAGGCGGCAACGCCGTGCGCATCCACGCCGTGGATACCCCCTCCAGCGCGCACAGCGAGAGCATCATCGCGCGCCAGATTGTCGATGCGATCCCCAACGGCGAGCTCAAGCTGCGTTACCAGCCGCTGGTCAGCGCCCGCGACGGCCACGTGGTGGGGATGGAGGCACTGCTGCGCTGGCAGTCGCCCACCCTGGGGATGCTGGTGCCCGAGCGCTTCATGCGTACCGCCGAGCGGCTGGGCATCATCGTGCAGATCGGCACCTGGGTGCTGGAAGGCGCACTCAAACAGGCCAGGCTGTGGCGCGACCAGGGGTTTGATGACTTCACCATCGCGGTGAACGTCTCCACCCTGCAGCTGCTGCGCCCGAACTTCTTCGCCGAGGTGATGTCACTGATGCAGGCGGCCGGCGTTCCGGCGCAGATGCTGACGCTGGAGATCAACGAAAGCGCGCTGACCAACAACGTCAACTTCGTCCACGAGACCCTGGTCAACCTGCGCAACGAAGGCATCAGCCTGAGCCTGGACAACTTCGGCACCGGCGATTCCAGCCTCAGCGCGCTGGTCCGCTATCCGGTGGACAAGCTCAAGATCGACCGCAGCTTCATCAAGAGTGCGCCGGCCGGCAATCGCGAGGCTGCCATCGCGCGCGCGATCATCGCCATGGGCCACCAGCTGGGCATGACGGTGATCGCCAACGGCGTCGAGTCGCAGGCACAGCTGGGCTTCCTGCGCCGCAACGACTGCGATGTATTCCAGGGGTATCTGTTCGGCGAGCCGATGTCCGCCGACGCGGCCGGGATGACCCTGCGCCGCCGTTACCTGCGCCCGGAGGCCTTCGCCGAGACACGCCCGGACCGCACGCTGCTGCTGCTCGACGACGAAGAGAACGTGCTGCGCTCGCTGGTGCGCCTGTTCCGCCGCGACGGCTACCGCATCCTGGCCGCCGGCAACGTGCGCGATGCGTTCGATCTGCTGGCCATCAACGATGTGCAGGTGATCCTCTCCGACCAGCGCATGAGCGACATGAGCGGCACCGAGTTCCTGGGCCGGGTGAAGATGCTCTACCCGGACACGATCCGGCTGGTGTTGTCCGGCTACACGGACCTCAACACGGTGACCGACGCGATCAACCGCGGCGCGATCTACCGGTTCCTGACCAAGCCATGGAACGATGATGAGCTGCGCAAGCACATCCACCAGGCATTCCGCACGCACGAGGAACAGCGCCGGGCGAACACCGCACCGGTGGCAGCGCTGCCGGCGGTTGACGCGGACTGAGTCGGATTGAGGCGGATTGACGCGGCAGCCGACCAACGGTCGGCTCTACGTTGCACGCGCCAGATATCCAGGTAGAGCCGACCGTTGGTCGGCTGCTCTCGCTCAACCGAACGCGATGCCTGAAAGCCCCTCCCCGCAATGCCGGCCAGCGACCGGCACGACCATTGCCGGCTCAGCGCGGCTGCTTGATCGGCAGCACCACGCGGAACTTCGAGCCCACGCCCGGGGTGCTCTCCAGATCGATGCGGCCGTGGTGCTTGTTGATGATGCTGTAGGAGATCGACAGGCCCAGCCCCGTACCGCTGCCAACCGGCTTGGTGGTGAAGAACGGATCGAAGATGCGCTGGCGCAGGTCCGGTGAGATGCCGCCGCCGGTATCTTCGAATTCCACCCACACCGTGTCGCCGTCCACACCGGTGCGCACGTGGATCGTGCCGCGGTCGGCGATGGCGTGGCCGGCGTTGAGCAGCAGGTTCATGTAGACCTGGTTCAATTCCGAAGGCAGGCACTCCACCAGCGGCAACTGGCCGAACTCCCGGTGCAGGGCGACCTTGTACTTGAGCTCGTTCCAGATGATGTTGATCGTGGATTCCAGGCCCGCATGCAGGTCCACCAGCTTCCACGATTCATCGCGGCCGGAATACGAGAAGTCCTTCAGGTCACGCACGATCCGGGTCACCCGTTCGATGCCTTCGCGTGATTCGGCCATCAACTGCGGCAGATCGCGGCTGATGAAGTCGATGTCGAAGCGTTGACGGATGTCGTCGATTTCCGGAATCAGCGCTTTCGGGTCCGGCGCACGCAACGCGCGCTCGTAGGCTTCGATCACGGTGAACAGGCTGCGCAGGTATTCCTGCAGGCTGCCCAGGTTGGAATGCACGTAACCGATCGGGTTGTTGATCTCGTGCGCCACGCCGGCAGCGAGCTGGCCGATGGAGGCCATCTTTTCCGACTGCAGCAGCTTTTCCTGGGTGCCGTTCAGGCGCAGGTAGGCCTGGCGCAGTTCGGCATGGCGCTGCTGCAGTTCGCGTTCGTAGTCCTCCTGGCCCTCGATACGCCGGAACAGCGCCAGGTAGTGCCGCTGGCCAGCGTCGTCGTGATGGTAGACATGGGCAATGACCATGCGCTCGCCGACCGGCAGGCTGCCGTTCCAGTGGCCGTTGAGGCGCGCGTGTTCCAGGGCATCCGGTGGCAGCAGCTGGCGCAGCCATTGCGCCGGCGTCTGCTCGGCATCGCGTTCGGCCTGGCCGAGGATCTCGCTGACCGCGGCATTGGCCAGGGCCACGCTGCCATCCTCGCGGAACAGCAGCACGCCCTCCTTGATCCGCTCGAACAGGGCAAGCAGGACCGGATGCGGAGGCAACGGGGCGGTGACAAGGGTGGAAGTTACGGTCACGGTCACATCGAGGCGGCTGGAAACAGGCGCTCAATATACGCGGTGACGTTCACATCGGCAGCCCGGGGCTGCCAGACAGGGGAATCAGGCGACCGCGAGGGGCCGCCGGGTGTGCAGGATGTGCGACTGGCCCTTGGCGTCATACGCCGAGGATTCTTCACTGCGGCCGAGCTGGCGCAGGGCCCAGTTCACTTCGCGGCGGCGGCGCGACAGCAGCACACCGTTGGCGTGGTTGCGCTCGGCCAGTTCCTGAACGCGTTCGGCCTGGCCGACCGGCAGCGCGGCCTCCAGCGCCCGAAGCGCTTCCAGTTTGGCGCCGGTCGCACGGATCAGCGCGTGCACGTCATGCTCGACCAAGGCCTGGCGTTCGACGTCCAGGGCATCGCTGAGGCGCTGCAGCGGCTCGCTCATCGCCAGCTTCATCCCTGCAGCTGCTGGTCCAGCTCAAGCATGCGCGAAGCGATCGCGTCAGGATTGATCTTGTAGCTGCCGTTCTGCAGGGCTTCGCGCACCGCCTGCACCCGCCCGGCATCGATCGCCGGCGCCGAGGACAGTTCACGCTGCAGGGTCTGCAGGCTGGTCGCTTCGCCGGTCAGGCGCAGGCTGTCAGCGGCTTCCACCGGGCGGGCCGGGGCATCGGTGCTGACGCTCGGCTTGTTGCCCGGAGCGACGCTGCGCAGATGGGCGGTGGCCGGGAGGTTGCCGTCGATTTTCTGGCTCATGGAGTTGTCCTGGGAATGCGGTTCACAAGGGATAACGGCCGGGCGGACGCCATCTTTAGGGGAATATTGCAGGTTTCGCGGGGAAAGTGGCGCGTATTCACAATGGTGTTCAGCGCGTCACTAAAACGTCACCGCTGGCCGCGACAGTGCCCTGCACGATCTTGCGCGATGACAGGTTCTCGACCGAGACCCGCTCGTTCTCGCCGGCATCGGCCATGGCGCGTCCGGTTACCCGGACCTCCACCCCGCCCCGACGCGACACCAGCGCGACACTGTCGCCCCGCCGCACCAGCCGCTGCGCGACCAGGTCATTGGCCGAGAGCAGGCTGCCCGCACTGAGGGTCCTGCGTGCCACGCGGCCGACCGCAGCGGCCGGATCGGCCAGCGCAGCACCGGCGATCCGTGCCGCATCACGCTGGCCAGTGGTGATATCGGCCGCCGAGAGGGTTTCTCCAGCGGCCACGCCACGGTTGAGGATGAGCACCGTCTGGTTGCGACGCACTTTTACGGGTACGAACAGGCGCCAGCCGCCCGCATCGGGGCAGCTGACCTCCACGGTGCTGCTGCCGGTTGGCTGGGCCGCCAGCGGCTGGCCGCACGCCGGCAGGCGCAGTGCCGAATCCAGCGTGGTGTCACCTTCGCTGCCGGCCGGGAGGGTGCCCAGCGCCGCCTGGCGGATGCTGTCCACGGGTTGCCAGCCGCCGGCGGCCCAGGCGGGCGCCACCAGCACCAGCGCGGCAAGGACAAGAGAACGCATGGGCACTCCACGGGCAAGGAACATGGGCAGCACGATGCAAGGGCCGTGCCGAAGCCTGGCGCACGCCGCGCTCAAGTCATCGCCACCGCCGCCGATACCAAGCCCATGTCCCATGACCTGCTCAACCGCATCGACCAGCGTACGCGCCTGGCCGGCCACAATCGTCTGGCCCTGCTGCTGTTCCGGCTGGGGGGACGTCAGCTTTTTGGCGTGAACGTGTTCAAGGTGCAGGAAGTCCTGCGGCGCCCGGATCTGTTCCAGGTGCCCGGGCTGCCCAGCCAGTTCGCCGGTGTGGCCGATGTGCGTGGCCGCTCGGTGCCGGTGCTGGACCTGGGCCTGGCGATCGGCCACCCCGAGCGTGAGCCCGATGCCGACAAGGCGCCCGGCTACCTGGTGGTGACCGAGTTCAACCGCTCCATCCAGGGCTTCCTGGTCAGCGGTGTGGAACGCATCGTCAACATCGCCGTGGAAGACATCCACCCGCCGCCGGAACTGGGCGCCGAGTCGAGCTACCTGACTGCCGTGACCCGTTTCCAGGGCGAGCTGATCCAGGTGATCGACGTGGAAAGCGTGCTGGCCGACATCGCCGAGATCCGCGGTGAGGCGGTGCTGGATCCCTCCATGGCCCTGCCGCCCGATGCCCCGCCGATGCAGGTGCTGGTGGTGGACGACTCGCGCGTGGCCCGCCAGCAGATCCGCAGCGTGCTGGACCAGCTGGGGGTCGGGGCGACCCTGCTCTCGGACGGCAAGCAGGCCCTGGATCACCTCCTGCAGATCCATGCTTCGGGCGAGAACCCGGCCGAGCGCTACGCCATGGTGATCTCCGATATCGAGATGCCGGCGATGGACGGCTACACCCTGACGACGGAAATCCGGCGTCACCCGGGCCTGGCCGGCCTGTACGTGCTGCTGCACACGTCCTTGTCGGGCGTGTTCAACAACGCGATGGTCGAGCGGGTCGGTGCGAACGCGTTCGTGGCCAAGTACTCCCCGCATGAGCTGGCGGACTTCCTGCTGGACCGCCTGCGCAAGGTGGCGATGGCGGCGTAAAGGGCGGCCGGCCCTGGTGTCGGCGCCCTCCCTCGGGTTGGTTGACGGCATCCACGCATGGCGTGGATCTACGCCGGGGGCTGTTTCCTGACTCCACGCGGGGCCTTGGCCTCCCTGGCGTGGTGAATCTCCCGGCGTGAATGATGCCGCCGGGCACTGGCCCCTCTCTTCTGCCGCCCCTATGGCACGCCGCTTGCACTGCCCCAGGCATCGTCCCGTGGGAGTGCGTCATGCCCAATCTGATTTCGAACTATCTGGGTGTCCACGCCCAGGCCATGCCGTTGCGCGAGCAGCGGATGAAGCTGATCGCCAGCAACCTGAGCAACGCCGACACCCCCGGGTACAAGGCCCAGGACCTGGACTTCGATGCCGCCCTGCGCAATGCCCAGGGGCTGGATGCCAACGGTCTGATGAGGACCACCAACGAACAGCATTATGAGATCGGCAACGGATTGAACCCGTTCCAGATCGCCAAGGAAGGCGTGCAGCCGAGCATCGACGGCAACACCGTCGACCCGGATGCAGAACGTGCCGCCTATGGCCGCGCCGCGCTGGAGTACCGCGCCTCGCTGAGCTTCGTCGAATCCAAGGTGCGCTCCATGCTCACCGCGATCACGGGGCAGTAAGCCATGAGCAATCTGCCCATCTTCGACATCGCCGGGTCCGCGCTGCAGGCGCAGTCCGTGCGCATGAGCACCATCGCCTCCAACCTCTCCAATGCCGACACCGTCGCCGGCTCGGCCGATGCGGTCTACAAGCCGCTGGAGCCGATCTTCCAGTCGGTGACCAGCCGCAACGATCCGAACATCACCACGGTGCAGGTCAAGGAGATCAGCCAGAGCAACGCCGCGCCGATCCAGCGCTACGAGCCGGGCCACCCGCTGGCCGATGCCGATGGCTACATCTACCAGCCGGACGTGGACCCGGTCGCGCAGATGGTCAACCTGATCTCCACCTCGCGCAATTACCAGGCGGGCGTGGAAATGCTGACCACCGCCAAGGAACTGGCGCTGGCCACGCTGACCATGGGTCGCTGACCCTCTAACCGCAGGAATCCCCTCCCATGAGCAGCACCACCGGCGTCGGCCAGAACAGCAGCGACATCTACACCGCACTGGGCCTGAACGCGCCCAACAGCGATACCAGCAAGAAGAAGAGCACCCTGGACCAGGCCGATTTCATGCGCCTGATGACCGAGCAGCTGCGGCACCAGGATCCGCTCAAGCCGATGGACAACACCCAGATGGTCGCGCAGATGGCGCAGCTGTCGCAGGTCCAGGGCATCACCGACCTCAACAACACGGTCAAGGGCTTCCAGGATTCGATGTCCAGCGACCAGATCCTGCGCGGCGCGGCCTTGGTGGGCCACGAAGTGCTGGTGCCGTCGGAAAAGCTGGCCCTGGAGAAGGACGGCGATGTGACCGGCATGGTCGCCGCGCCCGGCGCCGGCTTCGTGACCGTGGACATCACCGATGCCAACGGCGTCAAGGTCAACCAGATCAGCGTGGAAGCCAAGGCCTCCGGCGAAGTCACCTTCGATTGGGACGGCAAGGATGCCAACGGCAACCGCATGGCCGAAGGCACCTACACCATCGCCGCCTCGCACACCGATACCGCCGGCACCAAGACCAAGCTCAACACCTACGTGCAGGCCCCGGTGGAGAGCGTCACGGTCGGCACGGACGGCCTGTACCTCAACCTCAAGGGTCTGGGCACGGCCCCGATCGACTACGTGCTCCGCATCAGCTGAGCCGCCTCACCCGCATCCACAGGAGCATCCCATGGGCTTCAACGTCTCGTTGTCCGGCATCAACGCAGCCAATGCCGATCTGAACGTCACCGCGAACAACATCGCCAACGTCAACACCACCGGCTTCAAACAGTCGCGCGCGGAGTTCGCCGATCTGTTCTCGGCCACCAGTTATGGCCTGTCAAAGAACGCGGTCGGTTCCGGCGTGCGGGTGACCAACGTGGCCCAGCAGTTCTCGCAGGGCAACAACGAACAGACCGGGCGCAGCCTGGACATGGCCATTTCCGGCGAAGGTTTCTTCACCCTGACCATGAACGGTGAGCGCGTGTACTCGCGCGCCGGCAACTTCCAGACCGACCAGGCCGGCTACGTGACCAACCCGCAGGGTGCGCGCCTGCAGGTGTTCGCCCCGAATGCGGACGGCACCAACTTCGATGCCGGCCGCCTGACCGACCTGCAGCTGATGACCACCGACAGCCCGCCGCGGCAGACCGGCAAGGTCGATGTGAGCTTCACCCTGCCGGCCAACGCCAAGCAGCCGACGGTCGCCGCCTTCGACCCGACAGACTCCAACAGCTACAACCACTCCACCGGCGGCATCACCGTGTACGACTCGCTGGGCGTGAGCCACACCCAGACCTCCTACTTCGTGAAGACCGAAAACCCGAACGAGTGGCAGGTTTACAACTACGTGGACGGCAAGGCCGCTGGGACCCCGACCACGCTGCAGTTCTCCGACAGCGGTGCGTTGACCAGCCCGGCCAACGGCCAGATCGTCATGGATCCGTTCACCCCGACCACCGGCGCCGGCGTGCTGTCGATGTCGCTGAACCTGAGCGGCTCGACCCAGTACGGCGAGAAGTTCGCGCTGCGCAACACCCAGCAGGACGGCTATGCGGCAGGCAAGCTCAACGAGATCACCGTCTCCGAAGAGGGCATCGTCTACGCCCGCTACTCCAATGGCGATGACAAGGCGCTGGGCCAGGTCGCCCTGACCACCTTCAACAACGCACAGGGCCTGGAAGCCAAGGGCAACAACCTGTGGACGGAAAGCTTCGCCTCGGGCACGCCCCGCACCGGTGCGCCGGACAGCTCAAACCTGGGCAAGATCCAGGCCGGTTCGCTGGAAGCCTCCACGGTCGACCTGACCGAGCAGCTGGTCAACATGATCACCGCCCAGCGCAACTTCCAGGCCAACTCGCAGATGGTCTCCACGCAGGACCAGATCACCCAGACCATCATCAACCTGCGTTGATGAGCCACTGACCGCAACACGGGACTACACCGATGGACAAGGCACTCTACGTCGCGATGACCGGTGCACGCGCCTCCCTGCAGGCGCAGGGCACGCTGTCGCACAACCTGGCCAACACCGATACCCCCGGCTTCAAGGAGGCGCTCGCCAACACCGAGGCCTTCCCGATCAAGGGGACCGGCTATGCCTCGCGCGTGGATGCCCTGCACGTGGATGCCGGCTTCAACCGGCGCATGGGCGCCCAGCAGATCACCGGCAACCCGCTGGATCTGTCCCTGCAGGCCGGCAACTGGCTGGCCGTGCAGGCACCGGGCGCCAATGGCGGCGAGGCGTATACCCGGGGTGCGGCGCTGTCGATCACGCCCAATGGCCAGCTGGTGACCGCCGGCGGCCATCCGGTGCTGGATGAGAACGGCAACCCGATCGCGATCCCGCCGCACCAGGCGATGGACATCGGCAACGACGGCACGATCTCGATCATCCCGCTGGGCGAAGGCCCGCAGACGATGGCCAACATCGGCCGCATCCGCGTGGTGCAGGCCGACGACGCACGGCTGGAACGCGGCCTGGATGGGCTGATGCGCAACAGCGACCCGCAGCAACCCTTCGTGCAGGCCCAGGGCAAGTCGCTGGAAAGCGGCCAGCTGGAAGGCAGCAACGTCGATGCGGCCGGTGCGCTGGTGCAGATGATCCAGCTGCAGCGCCAGTACGAAATGCAGGTGAAGGTCATCAAGCACGGCGATGACAACGCACGCAGCGCCAACAGCCTGCTGCGGCTGGGCGGTTGACCGCGCGCCGTGACGTAATCCCGGCGCGGTTCTGGCACGCGCCATGCATTGCCCTTCGCAAGGGCCGCACCACGCGGCCACCCGCTACAACACAGGAATGACGCCATGAACCAGGCATTGTGGATCGGCAAGACCGGACTGGATGCGCAGCAGACGCGCATGTCGGTGGTTTCCAACAACCTCGCCAACACCAACACCACCGGTTTCAAGCAGGACCGTGCCAGCTTTGAAGATCTGCTTTACCAGCAGGTCCGTCAGCCCGGCGGCGCTTCCTCGGCGCAGACGCAGTTGCCGTCGGGCCTGCAGCTGGGCACCGGTGTGCGCGTGGTCGCCACCTCAAAGAACTTCGAGCAGGGCAGCCAGCAGCAGACCGGCCGCGCGCTGGATGTGATGGTCAACGGCCGCGGCTTCTTTGAAGTGCAGATGCCGGATGGTTCCTCGGCCTATACCCGCGATGGCTCGTTCCAGCGCAACCAGGATGGCGAGCTGGTCACCAACAGCGGCTACCCGGTGCAGCCGGGCATCCAGATTCCCGAAGGCGCGCAGTCGCTCACCATCGGCACCGACGGCACCATCAGCGTGAAGATGGCCGACGACGCCGCCTCGGTGGAAATCGGCGCGCTGACCCTGACCGACTTCGTCAATCCAGCGGGCCTGCAGGCGCGCGGTGAAAACCTGTTCCTGGAAACCACCGCCTCCGGCCCGGCGCAGAACGGCAACCCCGGCCTGAACGGCCTGGGCACCGTGGTGCAGGGCGCACTGGAAGGCAGCAACGTCAACGTGGTGGAAGAACTGGTCTCGATGATCGAAACCCAGCGCGCCTACGAAATGAACGCCAAGGCGATCTCCACCACCGACGCCATGCTCGGCTACCTCAACCAGAACGTCTGATCGGTCGACCCGGGAACCTGCCATGTCGCGTCTTGCCCCTACCCTCCGCCTGCTCGCTGCCGCCGTCATCGTCGCCACCCTGAGTGGCTGCGTGATCGCCGGCGATGTCCGCCCCTACCCGGCCATGGCGCCGGTGGAACCGATCATGCCGCCCTCGGCCCAGGCCACGGCCGGTGCGATCTACGCCGCCGGCCCCGGCCTGCAGCTTTACTCGGACCGGCGCGCCCGCGATGTGGGCGACCTGCTCACGATCACGCTGACCGAGAGCACGACCGCGCAGACCACCGCCAACACCTCCACCTCGAAAGAATCGGAGCTGAGCATCGGCACGCCGACGATCTTCGGCGCGCCGGTCACGCTGGGCGGGAAGGACATCCTCAGTGCCAGCGCCGCCGGCTCGCGCGACTTCACTGGTAAAGGCACCAGCGCGCAGAGCAACCGCCTGCAGGGCAGCGTGACCGTCACGGTGATCCAGCGCCTGCCCAACGGCAACCTGGTCGTGCAGGGCGCCAAGAACCTGCGTCTGAACCGGGGCGATGAGCTGGTGCAGGTGCAGGGCATCGTGCGCGCGGCGGACATCTTTCCGGACAACACCATCCCCTCCAGCCGCGTTGCCGATGCCCGCATCGTCTACGGCGGCCGCGGCGCGATCGCCCAATCCAACGCGATGGGCTGGCTGAGCCGCTTCTTCAACTCGGCGCTGGCGCCGTACTGAGCCTGACATGACCTTCTTCCCCTCCCCGTTCCGGCAGCGACGCGCGGCGTCGTTCCACACCATGCGTGCCGTGCTGGCACTGCTGGCCGTGTTCGCGCTGGTCGCGCCCGCCTCCGCCGAACGCATCAAGGACCTGGCCCAGGTCGGCGGCGTGCGTGGCAACGCGCTGGTCGGCTACGGTCTGGTGGTCGGCCTGGATGGCAGCGGCGACCGCACCAGCCAGGCGCCCTTCACGGTGCAGAGCCTGAAGAACCTGCTGGGCGAGCTGGGCGTCAACGTGCCGGCCAACGTCAATCCGCAGTTGAAGAACGTGGCGGCCGTGGCCATCCATGCCGAGCTGCCGCCGTTCGCCAAGCCCGGCCAGCCGATCGACATCACCGTTTCCTCGGTGGGCAACGCGGTCTCGCTGCGCGGCGGCTCGCTGCTGATGGCGCCGCTGCGCGGTGCCGATGGGCAGGTCTACGCCATCGCCCAGGGCAACCTGATCGTCGGCGGCTTCGGTGCGCAGGGCAAGGATGGCTCGCGCGTGTCGGTCAACGTGCCCAGCGTCGGGCGTATTCCCAACGGCGCTACCGTCGAGCGTGCGCTGCCGGATGTGTTCAGCGGCGGTGGCGACATCACCCTGAACCTGCACAAGAACGACTTCACCACGGTCTCGCGGATGGTGGCGGCACTGAACACCGCCTTCGGTGAAGGCGCCGCCCGCGCGATCGATGGCGTCACCGTGGCGGTCAACGCGCCGTCCGATCAGGGCGCGCGCATCGGCCTGCTGGCGCGTATCGAAAACCTGGAACTGACCCCCGGCAGTGCGCCGGCCAAGGTGGTGGTCAATTCGCGTACCGGTACGGTGGTGATCGGCGCGCAGGTGCGCGTGGGCGCTGCGGCGATCTCCCATGGCTCGCTGACCGTGACCATCAACGAGAACGCCAACGTCAGCCAGCCGGGGGCGTTCAGTGGCGGCCAGACCGTGGTGACGCCGCAGTCGACCATCACCGCGACCAACGATGGCAGCCGCATGTTCAAGTTCAACGGCGGCACCACCCTGGATGAAATCGTGCACGCGGTGAATGCCGTGGGCGCGGCCCCGGGCGATCTGATCGCCATCCTGGAAGCCCTCAAGCAGGCCGGCGCGCTCAGTGCCGAACTCGAGGTGATCTGACATGCGCATCCAACCGGCCCTGGAACTCAATCCCGCCCAGCCCAACAGCCCGGCCAAGGTCGACAAGGTTGCCCGCCAGCTGGAAGGCCAGTTCGCGCAGATGCTGATCAAGAGCATGCGCGAGGCGAGCTTCGGTGATTCGCTGTTCCCCGGCGAAAACACCATGTTCCGCGAGATGTACGACCAGAAGATCGCCGATGCGATGACCCGCGGCCGCGGCCTGGGGCTGTCGAGCATGATCGCGCGCCAGCTGGGCGGCGCCGAGGGCGAGACGGCCAAGCCGGTTGATACCACGCTCAACCCGGCTGCGGCGCTGCGTGCCTATCAACTCAATGCACCGGCCGCCGGCATGCCGTTGCCGGCCAGCACCGCGCCGTCCGCGCCACGCGAGGTCGACCTGCTGCAGCAGTTGAACGGCGATGCACCGTCCGCGGTGCTGCAGCCGATGGAACGCGCGCTGGACCTGATTGCCGGCCGTGAAAGCAGCCAGATGCACGAGGCGATCGGCCGCAGCGATCCCTATGCGGCGACCCCTGTGACCGATCCAGCCAGCGCCGACTGGGCCATGGCCGATGACCGCTGGAGCGGCGTCAACCGCACTACGGCCACCGGCCCGAGCGCCGCCGATACCCTGGCGGCCAACACAGCCGCCGCCGAGCTCGGCCCGCACACGCCGGAAGGCTTCGTGGCCAGCATCTGGGGCCATGCGCAGCAGGCCGCGCGCGAACTGGGCGTGGATGCCAAGGCGCTGGTCGCCCAGGCCGCGCTGGAAACCGGCTGGGGCCGCAAGCTGGTCCGCCGCAGTGGCGGTGACAGCTCGCACAACCTGTTCGGGATCAAGGCCAATGGCTGGCAGGGTGAGCGCGCCACCAGCGGCACCCACGAGTACGTCAACGGTGTGCGCCGCAACGAGACGGCGAGCTTCCGCGCCTACAACTCGGTGGGCGAGAGCTTCGCCGACTACGTGCGCCTGCTCAAGACCAGTCCGCGCTACCAGAACGCCCTGCAGGCCGGCAGCAACGTGCGCAGCTTTGCGCAGGGGCTGCAGCGCGCCGGCTACGCCACCGACCCGAACTACGCGGCCAAGATCGCCGCGATCGCCGGCGGCCCGACCATCGAGCGCGCCGTCGCGGCGGTGAGCGATGCCGGCGAGCGCCTGGGCCGCACTTTTGCCAGCACCGCCAGCCCGACCGGGCTGGGTTTCATCCGTCGTTGAGGTAACCCATGTCCAGCGTACTCTCCACCGGCACAAGCGCCCTGCTCGCTTTCCAGCGGGCCCTGGCGACCACCAGCCACAACGTCGCCAACATCAAAACGCCCGGCTACAGCCGGCAGAAGGTGGACTTCGCCACCGCCAACCCGCAGAACTACGGGTATGGCGACGTCGGCAATGGCACCCGCATCACCGATGTCCGCCGCGTGGCGGACCAGCTGGCCATCTCGCGCCTGCTCGATGGCAGCGGTGAGCTGGCGCGCCTGAAGCAGTTGTCCACGATGGCCGACCGGGTCGATGCCATGTTCTCCGACGCCTCCACCAACGTCGCCGGGGTCTGGTCGAACTTCTTCGATTCGGTCAGCGGACTCTCATCCAACGCCTCGGGCAGCGCCGACCGGCAGAACGTGCTGGACAGCGGCAAGACGCTGGCCAACCGCTTCCAGCAGCTCAATACACAGCTCAACAACCTCAATGGCGAGGTCAACAACGGCCTCATCGCCGGCGCCACCGAGATCAACCGGTTGGCCCAGGAGATCGCCCAGCTCAATGGTTCCATCGGCAGCAACGCCGCCACGGCGGCCCCGGACCTGCTCGATCGCCGTGACCAGCTGATCGCCAACCTGGTCGGCTACACCGGCGGCAACGCGGTGATGCAGGACGGCGGCATCATGAATGTCTACACCGCCGGCGGCCAGGCCCTGGTGGTGGGCACCACCGCCTCCAAGGTCACCACCGTCACCGATCCGTACCAGCCCGAGCGGCTGCAGCTGGCGCTGGAGAGCCAAGGCCAGAAGATCAACATTGATGGCAAGACCCTCGGCGGCCAGATCGGTGGCCTGCTGGAGTTCCGCAATACCGTCCTGACCCCGGCCCAGGCCGAGCTGGGCAAGCTGGCGATCGGCATGGCCAGCAGCTTCAACGACGTCCACCGCCAGGGCGCGGATCTGTACGGCAACATGGGCGGCGACTTCTTCGCCATCGGCAACCCACGCATCACCGCCAACAGCAGCAACACCGGCACGGCCAGCATGAGCGCCAGCTTCGGCGACCTCGCCAAGCTGGATGGCCAGAACATTGTGATGAAGTTCGATGGCACCCAGTGGCAGGCCACCCGCGCCGACACCGGCGCCACGATCCCGATGACCGGCACCGGCACCGCAGCCGACCCGCTGGTGCTCAATGGCGTCAGCCTGGTCATGAGTGGTACGCCGGCCAAGGACGACCGCTTCCTGCTGCAGCCCACCGCAGGCGTGGCCGGCAGCATGGAAGTGGCGATCACCGACACCTCGCGCATTGCCGCCGCCGCGCCGATCAAGGGCAGCGCCGCGATGGCCAACACCGGCACCGGCAAGCTCACCGGGGTCAAGGTGACCGATGCCGGCAACCCGGCGCTGCGTAATCCTGCGGCGATCGTGTTCACCAGTGCCACCGAATACACGATCGATGGCGTCGGCCCGAACACCTACACCGCCGGGCAGACCATCACCGCCAACGGCTGGAGCTTCGTGCTGGACGGTGCTCCCAAGCAGGGGGATACCTTCAACATCGGGCCGACCCCGGCCGGTTCTTCGGACAACAGCAATGCGCTGCTGCTGGCCAAAGTCGAAGACGCCAAAACGTTCAACGCAGGCACGGTGACGCTCAGCGGCGCGCTGGGCGGCTTGACCACCCAGGTCGGCGCCGCCGCCCGCTCGGCCGAGTACTCGCTGCAGGCCCAGCAGGTGATCACCGATCAGGCCCAGGCCGCACGCGACTCGATATCCGGCGTGAACCTGGATGAGGAAGCGGCCGACATGCTTCGCCTTCAACAGGCTTACCAGGCTGCATCGCAGCTGATCTCCACCGCCGACACCATGTTCCAGACGATCCTGGGAGCCGTACGCTCATGAACAACCGCATCTCCACCGGCATGATGTTCAACCAGTCGGTTTCGCTGATGCTGGCCAAGCAGGCCAAGCTGAACCATCTGGAGAACCAGATCGCCACCGGGAGCAAGATCGTCTCCGCCAAGGACGACCCGGTCTCGGCCGGCGCTGCGGTCGGCCTGGATCGTGTCGTCGCCGGGCTGGAGCAGTTGGGCAAGAACGCCAACAACGTCCAGAACCGCCTCGGCATGCAGGAGAACGCGTTGGCGCAGGTCAACGACCTGATGTCGCGCGCGGTCGAGCTGAGCATCCAGGCCAACAGCCCGGTGCCCAAGAGCAGCGACCTGAAGGCCATCGTCAGCGAGCTGAAGACCATCCAGCAGAGCCTGTTGTCGCTGGCCAATTCCAAGGACGGCAGTGGCCGCTACCTCTTCGGCGGAAACAACGATGCTGACGCCCCCTTCCTGCTCACCGGGGGCAGTGTCAGCTACACCGGTGACCAGAGCCAGCGACAGGTGGAGGTCGCCCCCGGGCAACTGGTATCCGATGCCCTGCCCGGCAGCGACATCTTCATGCGCATCCGCACCGGCGATGGCACGGTGGATGCCAGTGCGAGCGCCGGCAACACCGGCAGCGGTCTGCTGACCTCGGTCAGTCGCGACGGCACAGGCGCGTGGGCAGGCGGTTCGCTGACCGTGCACTTCACCGATGCCGGTGAGGGCGCCTACGAGGTTCTGGACGCCGGCGGCGCCGTGGTCGGCACTGGCACGCATGCTGCCGGGGAAGACATCGTGGTCGCCGGTGTTCGTCTTCGTATCGAAGGCAAGCCCGCTGCCGGCGATGCGTTCAACGTCGGCGATGCGGAGACACGCGACATCTTCTCCACCCTGGACAAGCTGGTCAGCGCGCTGGAAACCGATCCGTCGACCGACAGCGATCGCGCGGCACTGCAGAACACCCTGCAGTCCAGCATCCGCGACATCACCCGCGCATCGGAAAACATGATCGATGCGCGTGCCAAAGGCGGAGCCCAGCTGGCCGCCATCGACAGCGCGGCCAGTGCGCGTGAATCCACCGCTGTCACCGTCAAATCCACGCTGTCGACCATGCGTGACCTCGACTACGCCGATGCCATCGGCCAGTACAAGCTGGAGAGCGCCGCTCTCCAGGCTGCACAGACCATTTTCAGCCAGATGCAATCGATGTCCCTCTTCAACATGATCCGCTGATCCCCCTTCCCTTCCTCTGAATCCACGCAGGGCGCATCCCGCGCCAGACCCACCCGACCCGAATCGAGCACCCACGGAGACGCAACATGGCACAGATCATCAACACCAACACGATGTCGCTGAATGCTCAGCGCAACCTGACCACCAGCAGCAACTCGCTGGCCACCTCCATCCAGCGCCTGTCGTCCGGCCTGCGCATCAACAGCGCCAAGGATGACGCGGCCGGCCTGGCGATCTCCGAGCGCTTCACCACCCAGATCCGTGGCCTGAACCAGGCTGCCCGCAACGCCAACGACGGCATTTCGCTGGCGCAGACTGCTGAAGGCGCGCTGGGCGAAGTCGGCAACAACCTGCAGCGCATCCGCGAGCTGGCCGTGCAGGCCCGCAGCGCCACCAACTCCTCTTCCGATCGCCAGGCGCTGAATGCCGAAGTGCAGTTGCTGAAGCAGGAAATCCAGCGCGTGGCCGAACAGACCACGTTCAACGGCACAAATCTGCTCGACGGCAGCTTCACCAACCAGGCCTTCCAGAT
>NZ_KV791266.1:85465-102819 GCF_001807865.1 Stenotrophomonas sp. HMSC10F06
GCTTCACCAACCAGGCCTTCCAGATCGGTGCCGATCAGGGCCAGACGATCAGCATTTCGCAGATCGCCAATGCGAATGTACATAAGCTGGGCAGCTGGACCAGTGCCTCGACGAACGCCTCTGCTCAGGGCGTCATGCCGGACGGTGGTGCCGTCAAGGCGGAAGCGTCCATCTCGGCAGTGTCCGGCGTCTTCCAACCGGTCGCTGCGGGTGGTACGGACGCGTACAACCTTACTGTCGGCGGCGTAGAGATCCTGGGCCGCGCAGCCGGCACTGCTGTCTCGGCGGGTGAAATGCAGACGGCGATCGACGCCAAGACTGAGCAGCTCAAGGCCGCCGGCATCACCGTTACGGGTACCGTCACGGGTGGGGATATCCAGTTCAGCCGCGCAGATGGCGGCAACTTCACCATTACCCAGACCGGCGGCGGCTTCGACGGCGGCACGTTTGCAGCCGCCGTCAATAACGGGATCGAAGCCACACCGGCAACCTTTGGCAAGACCAGCTTCACCATCACCGGCACCGTGAATGGCGCCCCCGGTCAGGCAGTGACCATCGACCTGGACAGTGCCAAGACCGCCGCAGAGCGCTCGACTCAGATGGTCAACGCCATCAATGCCAAGACCCATGAAACTGGCGTAAGCGCGTCGCTGGTGGATGGGGCGCTGAAGCTGACGTCGAAGGACGAGAACTTCACCGTCGGTGCCATCGGCACGGACCAGACCGCGGCTGCGGCTGCGTTGGCGCAGCAGACCGGCCTGACCGCCGGTGCCACCACCAACTACGCCGCGGGCACTGCTCAGGTTGGCTTCGCCGAGTTGGACATTTCCAACCAGGAGAACGCTGACAACGCCATCCTCGCAATGGACGCTGCGTTGAATTCCATCAACTCGGCCCGCGCGGACCTGGGCGCGATCCAGAACCGATTCACCTCGACCATCGCCAACCTGAACACCACCTCGGAAAACCTTTCCGCCGCGCGCAGCCGTATCCGCGACGTGGACTACGCACAGGAAACCGCCGAGCTCACCCGGGGCCAGATCCTGCAGCAGGCGGGCACGGCCATGCTGGCCCAGGCCAACCAGGTGCCGCAGAACGTGTTGCGACTGCTGCAGTCGTAAGCCGCCGCCGGTGACAAGCTCTGAACGGGCCCCGCCATGCAGATGGCGGGGCCTTTTCGTTGGCCGCCACGAAAAAAACGGGAAAGACCGCTAAAGGCAGGGCGTGGGGTGCCGTTATTGATTTCAGCAGCGGTAGCACACCCCTTGGTGGGGCGCCAGCCACTGCCCCCCGAAACCGGTCAGGCTGCTCTGCCGGACACACTGCCAACAAGGAAACCGCACCATGGCACAAGTCATCAACACCAACACCATGTCGCTGAACGCCCAGCGCAACCTGAGCACCAGCGGCACCAACCTGGCCACCACGATCCAGCGCCTGTCCTCCGGCCTGCGCATCAACAGCGCCAAGGATGACGCGGCCGGCCTGGCCATTTCCGAGCGCTTCAGCACCCAGATCCGCGGCGCCAACCAGGCCGCCCGCAACGCCAACGACGGCATCTCGCTGGCCCAGACCGCCGAAGGCGCCCTGGGTGAAATTGGCAACAACCTGCAGCGCGTCCGTGAGCTGGCCGTGCAGTCGCGCAGCGCCACCAACTCGGATTCGGACCGCCAGGCGCTGAACGCTGAAGTCCAGCTGCTGAAGCAGGAAATCCAGCGCGTCGCCGAGCAGACCAACTTCAACGGCACCAACCTGCTGGACGGCAGCTTCACCAACCAGGCCTTCCAGATCGGTGCCAACCAGGGCCAGACGATCAACATCTCGCAGGTCGCCAACGCCAACATCAGCAAGCTGGGCAACTGGACGACTGCCTCCCAGGCAGCAACTGCGACTGGCGTCGTGCCGGTTGGCGGTGCTAAGGCAGCTGTGGCAAGTACGACCACCCTTGCTGTCGATGACATCGACGATGCCGAAGGCACAGGCCCCTACACCTACGCTGAAAGCACCGTGCAGGTAAACGGCGTTGACGTGACCGTGGCTGCGGTCAGCAATGCGGACGCCGGTGATGCTAAAGAAGACTTTATTGCGAACCTCGCAAGCGCGATCAATAGCAATGTAGTGCTGAAGAGCTCCGGCGTATCGATGACCGCGGCCGGTGTCGTGAGCAACTCCGGCGCGGCGTTCAAGATCACCGGTGGCCCGGTGACTACCGACTTCGACGTTGTCGTCGCGCAGACCCCGGCAAAGTCTGCGGACTTCTCGACCGGCGTCAACGCTGGCGAACTGCAGATCAGCAAGAATGACGGTTCCAATGAATATGTTGACATCATCGTCGACGGTGCGAAGACCGCTGGCGATCGCAGCACCGCGCTGGTCAACGCAATCAATGCGAAGACCCACGAAACGGGCGTCACCGCGTCGCTGCTGGAAGGCAAGCTGCAGCTGACCTCGGAAAAGGCCAACTTCGAAGTGAAGAGCAGCCTGACTGCCGACAAACTGAAGGATGCTACCGGCCTCGCCGCCACCACCGCCAAGTTCACTGCCGGCAAGGCTGCTGAAGGCTTTGCCGACCTGGACATCTCGTCCAAGGACGGTGCCGACAACGCCATCCTGGCAATGGACGCAGCCCTGAACTCGATCAACTCCTCGCGAGCTGACCTGGGCGCCATCCAGAACCGCTTCACCTCGGTGGTTGCGAACCTGAACACCTCGTCGGAGAACATGTCCGCAGCCCGTAGCCGCATCCGCGACGTGGATTACGCTTCGGAAACCGCCGAGCTGACCCGCAACCAGATCCTGCAGCAGGCCGGTACCGCCATGCTGGCCCAGGCCAACCAGTCCAGCCAGAACGTGCTGAGCCTGCTGCGCTGATCCAGCGGTAGTACCTTGCAGTAACGGGAAGGGGGCGAAAGCCCCCTTCTTCGTGTCCGGAGCAAACGTGGCACAGAGCTTGCAGCACGCCGGGATGCGCCCAGGCGCTCAAGCTCGTCCATCACCCGCCGATAGCAGATGCAGGACATCCGCACGGCCCGCCCCAGAACAAGGATCCCCTTCATGGCCCTCGGCACGATTGGCTCCGGCCTCGACATTCCCTCCCTGGTTTCACAGCTGGTCGCCAAGGAGCGCGAACCCCGGGAAAAGCAGATCAATACCGCCGGCGTGGCCGCCAGCGCCAAACTCTCGGCGCTGGGCACCATCAGGAGCGGCATGACCGGTCTGCAGACGGCACTGACCGCGCTGACGAAGGGCATGGCCACCCCCGGGCTGAAGACCAGCACGCCGACCGAGTCCAACTTCACCGCCGCATTGGATACCAGCACCACGGCTGGCAAGGCAGCCGCGGGTACCCACCAGGTGGAAGTCAAATCCCTGGCACAGAACCAGAAGCTGAGTTCGAAGGCCTATGAGAAAGAGGCGGTCGTCGGTGACGGGACGCTGACGATCGGCTATGGGGACAAGAGCGTCAGTGTCACCATCGAAGCGGGCGCAACGCTGGCCAAGATCGCGGCGGAGATCAATTCCGCCGCCGCCAGCAAGGGCGTGACCGCGGCGGTCGTCACCGCCGACGATGGCGAGCACCTGGTGCTGACGGCGGTGGACGCCGGCAGCAAGGGCGCCCTCAAGGTCAGCGCCAGCGGTGGCAACGGCGGGCTCGCGGCGCTGCAGTACGATGGTACCGATGCCTCGACGATGGGTGTCATGGTCGAAGCCAAGGATGCAGTGGTGGTGGTGGACGGGTTCACCCGGACGAGCAGCTCCAACACCATTACCGATCTGGTGCCGGGCGTCAGCCTGACCTTGACCAAGGCCAAGGAAGGCGAGACCCACACGCTGACCATCAGCCCGGACAACAGCACGCTCAAGACCAACCTCAACGCGTTCATCACCGCCTACAACTCCATCCAGTCCACGCTCAAGAACTCCAGCGCCTACAACGCCGAAACCGGCACCGCCTCGACCATGACCGGCGATGCCATGGTGCGCGGCCTGCAGCAGCAGCTGCGCGGCCAGATAAGCGCGAACGTCAACGACCTCAAGGCGCTGGGCGTGACCATCGCCGCCGATGGCACCCTGAGCCTCAACTCGACCACGCTCGATACGGCGTTGTCCAAGAATCCCGAGGCCGCCACGAAACTGTTCGGGGCCGATGGCGCCATGGGCAAGCCGATGACCGAGCTGCTCAAGAGCAATCTCGATGCGACCACGGGCACCATCACCCAGCGCACCAGCTCGCTCAACAAACAGATCAAGGCGCTGGAAAAGCAACTGGACGACCTGGATGCGCGGATGGAAAAAGTCTCCGATCGCTACACCAAGCAGTTCACCGCCATGGAATCGCTGGTCACCCAGATGCAATCGGCCAGCAGCTCGCTGGCCTCGCAGCTGACCAGCTGATCCGCCCCGCCTTCCCCCTTTGCATACGGCAGCCTCAAGTCGGCGGCCGTATGCGCCGATAACCCAGTAAGACCTGTGCCACGCTGCGTCAACCGCGCAGGTACTCCGGCACGCAGGCAACTCAGGAGAGTCCATACATGTACGGTCCCAATCGGCAGTTCGCCGAGCAGTACCGCAAAGTCGGCGTCACCACTTCAGTGGTCGATGCCGATCCGCACAAGCTCGTCGCCCTGCTGCTGGCTGGCGCCTGCGAGCGTATCCGTACGGCCGAAGCATCGCTGCAGCGCAATGACCAGCCGCGCAAGGGCAAGGCGATCGGCGAAGCCTGCGCCATCGTCGGGCACCTCAACGGTTCGCTGGATCATGAGGCCGGCGGAGAGATCGCGGCCAACCTTTCAGCACTCTACGATTTCATCATCATGCGCCTGACCGAGGCCAACCTGCACAACGATCCGACGGCGTTGAAAGAGGCCCTTGGACTGGTGATGGAAATCGACTCGGCGTGGAACGCCATTCCGGCTGACCACCGGCAGGTGCGGCCGGTTGCTGCGCCATGAACCTGCGCCCGCTCCACGACACCCTGGATACCCTGGAAGCCGCATTGCCCAGCGGCGACCACGAAGCCAGCCAACGCCTGATGACCGACCATCTGCAGGCGGTTGCGGCGCTGTCACTGGTGGTTGAACGCCCGACCGATGCTGCGATCCAGGCGTTGCGCGACCATCAGCAGCGCGTGCTTTCGCGCATGGTCCAGCTGCGCGACGAAGCTGCCGCGCAGTTGCAGCACAGCGGTCGCTCCCTCCGCGCCGCCCACGCCTACCTGCAGGCAGAGGCACTGTGATCGCCTCGCTCGGCTCGATCAACGCACGGCTGGATGCACTGGAAGCGGCCCTGCATGATGAGAACCTGGTCGAAGCGGGTCGCCAGCTGGATGCCCTCGATGCCGCCCAGCGCAATTATCTGGCCGGTCCATCAGCCCTGTCCGACGTGCCGGGGCTGGCTTCACTACAGGCACGCCAGCAGCGCATCATGCTGTTCATGATGCGGCAGCGCGAGGGAGCCAGCCGCTCTGGCCGTGACCATCGCCACCCACCCCGCGCCGCACAGGCGCGCCTTTGCGCAGAATCCCTGTCATGAACGAGCTTCGCACCAGCGCCATCCATCACCCGGCCGAAAGCGAGCTGTTCGATGAGACGCTGAGCTGCGAAGTGGCGCTGCCGGCCGAGTTCCGCATCGGCAGCGCAGTGATCCGCCCCGGCACGGCCGAGACCCTGCTGCGCAGCGTGGCGCTGGTGGAGGATGCCCGCGGCGATGACGGGCATGACGACCGCAGCGATGCCACCCTGCAGGTGCAGCGCCTGGAAGCCAAGCTCGATCTGGTCATGGTGCTGCTGGGCCGCCTGGTCCGGCAGAGTGCGCAGGACCTGCCACTGCGCCCCCTGCGCTGGTCACGCCGTGGCATCCGCCTGGAACAGGGCAGCCGCAGCGGCGCCGCACCGGGCAGCATGGGCGTGATCCGCCTGCAGCCCTGCGATTGGCTGCCCGACCATATCGACCTGCCCGTGGTGATCGTGGCCGAAGCGGCCAATGGCTCGGGCGCGCATTACCTGTGGTTGCGTTTCGAAGGGCTGAGCGACGGGCTGGAAATGGCCCTGGAGCGGCATCTGTTCCGCCTGCACCGCCGCCAGATCGCCGAAGCGCGTCGCCTGCGTTGACCGTACGGCCCCGACTGTGACGTATTCGGCTTGGCGGTAGGCCTTCACTCCGTTAAGGTGACGGCCTCTCCGCTCCCCAAGCAGCCTGTGCGCGTTCTCATCGTCGATGATCACACCCTGGTCCGTGCCGGCCTCAGTCGCCTGCTGCAGGGCTTTGCCGACGTCGAGGTCATCGCCGAGGCCAGCAACGCCGCGCAGGCGCTGCAGCTGAGCGTGCAGCATTCCCCGGACGTCGTCCTGATGGACCTGTCCCTGCCCGGCCGCACCGGCCTGGAAGCCCTGAGCGACATCCTGCTGCGTACGCCCGGCTCGCGCGTGGTGATGATGACCATGCACGACGATGCCGTGCACGTTCGCGATGCGCTGGATCGTGGCGCGGTCGGCTTCGTGGTCAAGGATGCCGCGCCGCAGGAACTGGAACTGGCATTGCGCGCCGCGCATGCCGGCCAGGTGTTCCTGAGCCCGCAGATCTCGGCCAAGATGCTCGCCCCCATGCTGGGCAGGGAAAAACCGGTTGGAGTCGCAGCCCTGTCGCCACGGCAGCGCGAGATCCTGCGCCGTATCGGCAAGGGCGAGAGCAACAAGGAAATCGCCGCGGACCTGGGCATCAGCGTCAAGACGGTGGAAACCCATCGCGCCCGGATGATGGAATCGCTGGGCTGCCGCCGCGCCAATAACCTGGTGCTGCTCGCTGCCCGTCACCAGCACGAGCTGGAGTGACCAGCGCCGGTTCTCCGGCACACACGTCTTCCCCGTCACGCAGGGTGACGGATTTTTGAAGCCCGGTCGGCAGGCTGGGCACGGAAAGACAAGGCCTGCGCGCCAACGCCCGTCAAAATACCGCGCCGATGTCGGGATATCCCCTACACGCTGTCAGGCATTTGACGACCCGACTCAGGAACCCCCTGATTCCCGGCGTACGGGAACACAAGCAAGATGTGTTCCATAACGCACCGGGGAGTCGGTGCGAACGGGGAACCACCTTGAAAGCCTCCGTGTCGACCCAGATGGGTCAGCAGCTTCACCTCACCCCTCAGCTTCTGCAGTCCATCCGTCTGCTGCAGCTGGACGGCATGCAGCTGGAACTGGAAATCCGCCGCGCGTTGGAGACCAACCCGCTGCTGGAACTGGAAGAGGCGCCGGAACCGGTCGCTGCCGACACCGATCCGGCCAGCACCACCCAGGACGTGGCCGCCTTCGACGAACTGCCGGAATCCTCCCTGTGGGACGTGCCCGGTGCCGGCTGGCAGGACGGCGACGATGACCGCATGCAGCGCGTGGCGGCCGGTGAGTCGTCCGATCCGCAGCTGCGCGCCCTGCAGCGCCTGGCGATGGAAATGGATGCCCGCGAGCTGGCCGTGGCCGGTTTCTGGCTGGAGCACTGCGACGACGCCGGCTATCTGGATGCCCCGCTCGCCCAGCTGACCCTGCTGGCCAGTGCGCGCTGCGATGTGGATGCGGCCGGCGTGGAAGCGGTGCGCCAGCAGATCCTGCACGGCGATCCGGTCGGCCTGGCCGCCCAGGACCTGCATGAATGCCTGAGCGTGCAGCTGCGCGCCCTGCCCGGCCGCGTGCCGGCCCGCCACCTCGCCCAGCGCGTCCTCGACGACGGCCTGGCCGCGCTGGCCGCACACGACTACCCGGCCCTGGCCCAGCAGCTGGATGCCGAAGTGGCCGACATCCATGAGGCCGTCCGGCTGATCCTGTCGCTGCAGCCCCGCCCGGGTGAGAGCCTGCTGCCGGACAGCAACGGGGTGGTGATCCCGGACGTGATCGCCTGGCACGCCGATGGCCAATGGCGCGTCGCACTCAACCCGGCCACCAGCCGCCGCCTCAGTATCAACCCGCACTACGAACAGGCCCTGGCCGAGACCAGCGAAGCGGCGCAGCCGCTGCGTGACATGCTGCAGGAAGCGCGCTGGCTGACCCGCGGCCTGTCGATGCGTTACGACACCCTGCTGCGCACGGCGCGCGTGATCATCGAACGCCAGGCCGGCTTCCTCACCCGTGGCGAAGAAGCGATGGCACCGCTCACGCTGAAGGAAGTGGCCGACGAAATCGGCATGCACGAGTCCACCGTCTCGCGCATCACCACCGGCAAGTACCTGCAGACCCCGCGCGGCACGCTGGAACTGAAGCACTTCTTCGCGGTGCGCCTGGAAGGTGCCAGTGTCTCCGGCCAGGCCGTGAAAGCGATGGTGCGCCGCCTGATCGAGTCCGAACCGGCCGCCCGGCCGCTGGCCGACGAAGCGATCGCCGGCCTGCTCTCGCGCCAAGGGGTGAACATCGCCCGCCGTACCGTTGCAAAATACCGCGAACAACTGGACATCGCCCCGGCGCGCGAACGCCGCCGCAGCCATGCCAGCACCCCGCACCTCCTGGCCCGGGTGGGCTGAAGGAAATGGAAGACATGAACAAGCTCACCGTCCTGCTGGTCGACGACCACGAAGGTTTCATCAACGCCGCCATGCGCCACTTCCGCAAGGTCGACTGGCTCGATGTGATCGGCAGCGCCGCCAATGGCCTGGAAGCGATCGAACGCTCCGAGTCGCTGCGCCCGAAGGTGGTGCTGATGGATCTGGCCATGCCGGAGATGGGCGGCCTGCAGGCGACCCGCCTGATCAAATCCCAGGATGATGCGCCGTACATCGTCATCGCCAGCCACTTCGATGACGCCGAACACCGCGAGCATGCGCTGCGCGCCGGGGCCGACAACTTCGTCAGCAAGCTGTCCTACATCCAGGAAGTGATGCCGATCCTGGAAGGCCTGAAGGGGAACGGATCATGAGCGAATCCCGCATCCTGGTACTGGACAACGACGCCGTGCGCGCCGAGCGCACCGTCGCCCTGCTGGAGTTCATGGACTTCAACCCGCGCTGGGTGGCCGACGCCAACGATTTCGACATCACTCGCCACCGCCCCAACGACTGGATGGCCGCGATCATCGGTGGCCTGGACGGCTCCGAGCGCAGCGATGCACTGTTTGCCTGGCTGGGCAAGGGCGCGCTGCCGCCGCCGGTCATGCTGATCGACGGTGACACCACTGCTTTCGCCCAGCAGTACGGCCTGCACGAAGCCAATGTGTGGCCGCTGGAAGCGCCGCTGCGCCATGCACCGATGGAAGGCCTGCTGCGCCGCGCCAGCCTCAAGCGCCTGGATGCCGAGCACCAGGCCGGCGCCGTGCAGGAACAGGGTCCGACCGGTGAAGGTGCGGCGGTCACCCAGCTGCGCCGGATGATCGAGCAGGTGGCCGCGTTCGACACCACCGTGCTGGTGCTGGGTGAATCGGGCACCGGCAAGGAAGTGGTCTCGCGCTCCATCCACCAGCGCTCGCCGCGTCGCGATGGTCCCTTCGTGGCGATCAACTGCGGCGCGATTCCGCCGGATCTGCTGGAAAGCGAGCTGTTCGGTCACGAAAAGGGCGCCTTCACCGGCGCGCTGAGCGCACGCAAGGGCCGTTTCGAAATGGCCGAAGGTGGCACCCTGCTGCTCGATGAAATCGGTGACATGAGCCTGCCGATGCAGGTCAAGCTGCTGCGCGTGCTGCAGGAGCGCAGCTTCGAGCGCGTGGGTGGCAACCAGACCATCCGCTGCAACGTGCGCGTGATCGCCGCGACCCACCGCGACCTGGAATCGCGCATCGCCGACGGCAAGTTCCGCGAGGATCTGTTCTATCGCCTCAACGTGTTTCCCATCGATGTGCCGGCCCTGCGCGAGCGCAGCGAAGACCTGCCGGCGCTGGTCACCACCATTGCCGGGCAGCTGGCCCGTACCGGCCGCGGTGAAGTGCGTTTCACCGGCGAAGCCCTGCAGGCGCTGGCCGCCTACGAATGGCCGGGCAATGTGCGCGAGCTGACCAACCTGGTGGAACGCCTGGCCGTGCTGCACCCCAGCGGCAACGTGCGCGTGCAGGATCTGCCGGCCCGCTATCGCGGCGACTTTGCTGCTGCCGCACCCGTGCCCGCGGCAGCAGCGCCGCCCCAGGCCGATGAGCGGCTGGACCTGCGCAGCTTCTCCTTCCACACCCCGGGTGCACCGGGCAGCACGGCCACGGACAACGGCACCGGCCCGGTCGCCCGCGCCCCGGCCCTGCCCGATGACGGCCTGGATCTGCGCAACCACATGGCCAACATCGAGTTGAACCTGATCAACGAAGCGCTGGAGCGCACCCAGGGCGTCGTCGCCCATGCCGCCCAGCTGCTCGGCCTGCGCCGCACCACCCTGGTGGAAAAGCTGCGCAAGTACGGGATCGAACGCGACCAGACCGAACTGGCCGGCTGAGCGGGCCGGCACGCGGAAACCAGATGCCCGGGCATGTCCCGGGCTTTTTTGTTGCCACGACCGTCCGCCCCGCCGGTTTTCCGGCGTCGACTCTCCGGCACGGCGCTGCTTCACCCCGCCGCATGGGCATGCGGTCGCCCACACAGGTCAGGCCGCCACGCGCTCGGGCGCTGCGTGACGCGCAACGCCGCGCCACCGTTACAAAACTGAATCACTCATCCATTTCGGCACGGCACTTGCAACGTCTCCCGGTGTAACCCACCCCTGCTTCGGAACGTTCCAGATGTCGCACTCCGTCACCTCGATCCTTTCTCAGATCCGCACCTTCCAGACCCAGATGGGGCAGCCCGCCGTCAGCCCGCTGACGGAGCTGCCGCGCAGCAATGCCATCCAGGGTCTGGTGTCCCCCCAGGAGATCCAGGGCCCGAGCTTCACCGAAACGCTGCGCGGCGCCATCGCCGGCGTCAACGATGCGCAACAGAAATCCGGCGCCCTGGCCAGATCCTTCGAACTGGGTGAACCCGGTGCGGACCTGGCCAAGGTCATGGTCGCCTCGCAGCAGTCCCAGATCGCCTTCCGCGCCACCGTGGAAGTCCGCAACCGTCTCGTCCAGGCTTACCAGGACGTGATGAACATGCCGCTGTAAGGATAGAAACGCATGGCCCTGTCGCTCTCCAAAGAATCGCTGAACACCGAAAAGGCTGGGCAGTGGTTCGACCGGCTGCAAAGCCTGCAGATCACCCGTCGGCTTGGCCTGATGGCGATGATCGCCGTGGCCGTGGCGGCAGGCCTGTTCGTGTTCTTCTGGTCGCAGAAGCCGGGCATGGTGCCGCTGTACACCGGGCTGGACCAGAAGGCCACGGCCGAGGCCACCGACCTGCTGCGCGCGGCACAGATTCCGTTCCAGCTGGATCCCGCCACCGGCGGCATCACCGTGCCGGAAAAGAACCTGCACGATGCGCGCCTGAAGCTGGCCGGCTCCGGCCTGACCGACAGCGGCCGCCTTGGCTTTGAGCTGATGGAGCGCGACCCGGGCTTCGGCGTCAGCCAGTTCATGGAGAACGCGCGGTACCAGCACTCGCTGGAAACCGAGCTGTCGCGCACGATCAATACGCTGCGCCCGGTCCGTGATTCGCGCGTGCACCTGGCCATCCCCAAGCCCAGCGCCTTCACCCGCCAACGCGACGTGGCCAGTGCCTCGGTGGTGCTGGAACTGCGCGGTGGCCAGCAGCTCGAACGCGGCCAGATCGATGCGATCGTGCACATGGTCGCCGCCAGCATCCCGGACCTGGCACCCGAGCGCGTTACCGTCGTCGACCAGAGCGGGCGCATGCTCAGCGTCTCCGATCCGAACAGCGAAGCGGCCATGAACGCCGCGCAGTTCGAACAGGTGCGCCGCCAGGAAACCTCGTTCAACCAGCGCATCCGCGAGCTGCTCGAGCCGATGACCGGCCCGGGCCGGGTCAACCCGGAAGTCAGCGTGGACATGGATTTTTCGGTGATCGAAGAAGCCCGTGAGCTCTACAACGGCGAGCCGCAGAAGCTGCGCAGCGAGCAGATGAGCGAAAACAGCAGCAACGTGCCCGGCCCGCAGGGCGTGCCCGGCGCCGCCAGCAACACCCCGCCCGGCCCGGCGGCCGCCCCGGCCACCGCGCAGGCACCGACGGAAACCTCCAAGAACGCCACCCGCAACTACGAGCTGGACCGCACTCTGCAGCACACCCGCCAACCGGCCGGTCGCATCAAGCGCGTGTCGGTGGCGGTGCTGGTGGACAACGTGCCGCGCGCCGGTGCCAACGGCAAGATGACCGACCAGGCCCTCTCCGCCGCCGAACTGACCCGCGTTGAAGCGCTGGTCAAGCAGGCGGTCGGCTTCGATGCCGAGCGTGGCGACACGGTCTCGGTGATGAATGCCCCGTTCGTGCGTGAGGTCACCCCGGTCGAAGGGCCGAAGTGGTGGGAGCTGCCGCAGGTACAGGACGCACTGCGTCTGCTGCTCGGCGCGATCGTGGTGCTGGCCCTGGTGTTCGGCGTGCTGCGCCCGGCGCTGCGCTCGATCACCGGGCAGACGAAGCCCAAGGACGACGCGCTGGAACCCCACAGTGCCGATGTGCAGCTGGTCGATGACGGCGAGGGCCTGCCCGCGATCGGCAGCGAACGCCTGCACGCGGCCGGACATGAACCGCTGGCATTGCCGGTGGACTCTTACGAGGAACGACTGCGCATGGCGCGTGAAGCTGTAAAGACCGATTCCAAGCGCGTGGCCCAGGTGGTCAAGGGCTGGGTGGCCAATGATTGATGCACCTCCCCCGCTGACCGGCGTGCAGCGCGCCGCCGTCCTGCTGCTCTCGCTGGGTGAACTGGACGCGGCCGAAGTGCTGCGCCACATGGAGCCCAAGGAAGTCCAGAAGATCGGCATCGCCATGGCGACCATGACCGACATCACCCGCGAACAGGTCGAGCGGGTCATGGACCAGTTCGGCAGCGAGCTGGGCTCCAAGACCTCGCTGGGCGTGGGCTCGGACGACTACATCCGCAACATGCTGGTGCAGGCGCTGGGTACCGAAAAGGCCGGCAGCCTGATCGACCGCATCCTGCTGGGTCGCAACACCACCGGCCTGGACGCGCTGAAATGGATGGATCCGCGTGCCGTCGCAGACCTGGTCCGCAATGAGCACCCGCAGATCATCGCCATCGTGATGGCCCATCTGGAAACCGACCAGGCCGCCGACGCGCTCAAGCTGCTGCCCGAGCGCACCCGGGTGGACGTACTGCTGCGTATCGCCACGCTGGATGGCATTCCGCCGAACGCCCTCAATGAACTCAACGAGATCATGGAACGCCAGTTCGCCGGCAACCAGAACCTGAAGTCGTCCAACGTGGGCGGCGTGCAGTGCGCCGCCAACATCCTGAACTTCATGGACAGCGGGCAGGACCAGGCGATCCTGGGCGAAATCGCCCGCATCGATGCCCCGCTGAGCGGCCGCATCCAGGACCTGATGTTCGTGTTCGACGATCTGGTGGACTTGGACGACCGCGAGCTGCAGCTGGTGCTGCGCGAAGTCAGCGGCGAGCGCCTCGGCCTGGCCCTGCGCGGCGCCGACATCAAGGTGCGCGACAAGATCACCCGCAACATGTCCCAGCGTGCCGCTGAAATCCTGCTTGAAGACATGGAAGCCCGGGGCCCGGTGCGCCTGTCGGATGTGGAAGTGGCGCAGCGCGAGATCCTGGCCATCGTCAAGCGCATGGCCGATGAAGGCACGGTCACCATTGGTGGCAACGCGGAGGCCATGCTGTGAACAATGCCGTGCGCTGGCTTGCCCCGGATCTGCTGGCGGTGCCCAAGCCCCCGCCGGAAGAGCAGTTCGAGCTCACCGAACCGGACCCGGAGCACGAGCCGGAACCGCTGCTGCAGCTGCCGACCCTGGAGGAAATCCAGGCGATCCAGGACAGCGCCGAGAAAGACGGTTTCGATCAGGGGCACGCCGAAGGGCTGGCCCAGGGCCAGGCGGAAGTGCGCCGGCTGATCGCGCAGATCGAAGGCATCCTGGACAACTTCAGCCGGCCACTGGTGCGGCTGGAGAACGAAGTGGTCGCCGCACTCGGCGAGCTGGCAGTGCGGGTGGCCGGCAACCTGGTCGGGCGTGCCTACGAGGCCGAACCGGAACTGCTGGCGCAGCTGGTCAATGAAGCGGTGGATGCCGTTGGTGGCGCGAGCCGCGATGTGGAGGTCCGCCTGCATCCAGACGACATCGCTGCGCTGGCACCGGTGCTCAACCTGGCCCCGAACCAGCGCCTGACGCCGGATCTGAGCCTGAGCCGCGGCGACCTGCGCGTGCATGCCGAGGCCGTGCGCATCGACGGCACCCTGGATGCACGCCTGCGCGGCGCCCTGGATGCGGTCATCCGCAAAGCCGGAACCACCCCATGAACACCGATACCCTGCCCCCACCCGCCGATTGGACCGCCGCCCGCAACCTGCGGCTGGCCTCGCGGCTGGACAACATCCGCCCGGATACCGCGCACGGCCGTGGCCTGATCCGCGAGGGCGTGCTGCGCCGCGCGGTCGGCCTGACGCTGGAGGCGGTCGGCTGCGAGGCACCGATGGGTGCCAGCTGCAAGGTGGAAGTTGCCGATGGCGGCTGGGTCGATGCCGAAGTGGTCGGCTTCGCCGGTGAACGCACCTACCTGATGCCCAGCGCCGAACTGCACGGCCTGCTGCCCAATGCGCGGGTTGTGCCCTCGCTCGGCCGCGGTGGCGTGGAAGTGGGCGAAGGCCTGCTCGGCCGCGTGATCGACAGCGACGGCGTGCCGCTGGATGGCAAGGGCCCGATCCGCGCCGAAGGCACCGTCGGCATGGCCGGCGTCTCGATCAACCCGCTCTCGCGTGAGCCGATCACCCAGCCGCTGGACGTGGGCGTACGCGCGATCAACGCCTTGTTGCCGATCGGTCGCGGCCAGCGTGTCGGCCTGTTCGCAGGCTCCGGTGTCGGTAAATCGACCCTGCTGGGCATGATGACCCGCTACACCGCCGCCGATGTCATCGTGGTGGGCCTGATCGGCGAACGTGGCCGCGAGGTCCGCGATTTCGTGGAAAGCACGTTGGGCGAAGAAGGCCTGCGCCGCGCCGTGCTGGTGGCGGCCCCGGCCGACCGCCCGCCGCTGGCCCGCCTGCACGGTGCCTACCGCGCCACCGCGATCGCCGAGTGGTTCCGCGACCAGGGGTTGAACGTGCTGTTGCTCATGGACTCGCTGACCCGCTTCGCCCAGGCCCAGCGCGAGATCGGCCTGTCCGTCGGTGAGCCGCCGACCACCCGCGGCTATCCGCCCTCCGTATTCGCCAAGCTGCCCGCACTGGTTGAACGCGCGGGCAATGGCGCCAAGGGCCGCGGCTCGATCACCGCGTTCTACACCGTGCTGACCGAAGGCGATGATCCGCAGGATCCGATCGCCGATGCCGCACGCGCGATTCTTGACGGCCACATCCTGCTCTCGCGCCGCGTCGCCGACAGCGGCCTGTACCCCGCCATCGACGTGGAGTCCTCGGTCAGCCGCGTGGTCACGGAAATTGCCGACGAACCGTGGCGCCTGCGCATCCGCAAGCTCAAGCGGCTGGTGTCGGCGTACTCGTCCAACCGCGACCTGATCGCGATCGGCGCCTACCAGCGCGGTAATGACCCGGCCACCGACGAAGCGCTGGAGCGCTGGTCGGACATCGTTGAATTCCTCGGTCAGGACGTCGGCAAGGCCGCCGACCTGCCGCACAGTCAGGCCGCCCTCAAGCGGCTGGTGGAACCAGAGACTTAAGCCATGATCCAATCCAAGCGCTTCGACCCCTTGCTGAAACGAGCCCAGGACCACGAAGACGAGGTCGCCCGCGACCTGGCCGAGCGCCAGCGTGCGCTCGACACGCATGTGTCGCGCCTGGATGAGCTGCGCCGTTACGCCGAGGAATACGCCGGCGCCCAGATGTCGGCCACCAGCCCGGCCCAGCTGATGAACCGCCGCGCATTCCTGGATCGCCTGGACAGCGCGGTCGCCCAGCAGCGCCAGACCGTGGACAACAACCGCGAGAAGGTGGACGCCGAGCGCGCCCGCCTGTTGCTGGCCAGCCGTGACAAGCAGGTGCTGGAACAGCTCGCCGCCAGCTACCGCGCGCAGGAAAAGGTGGTCACCGACCGCCGCGACCAGCGCGAGATGGACGATCTCGGCGCCCGCCGTTCGCGCCAGGCGCAGCGCGAAGAAGGCGAGAACGGAGGCAGCCCGTGATGCCTTCCGGCCTGCTCGGCGGCGCCCCCTCCGCACAGAATGCGGGCGGCACCTCGTCCAGCCCCCGCGCGGACAGCACCCGCGTCACCGACCGTCGGGACTTTGACGCGCTGCTCAAGCCAGGTCGCGAGGCGCCCCGCAACGACACGCCGCGCAACGCCGGCAGCAGCCGCGACGCAGGCAAGAGCGCCACGACCGGCACCACCAGCCAGGACAAGGACGCCGCGACACGCCCCGCCAGGCCCAGCGCCAGGAAGGAAGACGACACGGTCGCCCCCCCCGATACCGCTGCCACGGCACCGGCCACGGCGGAGAAGCCGGCCGCCGAACCGGCCGACGACACCGAGGCCGCATGGCCCCCGCTGGGGCTGGCCGGGCTGGCATTGAACGGCCTGCCGGTACCGGCGCCCACGCCCGTCACACCCGTGGCGACCGGCGCCGCCGCGGGCGCCAATGCGGCCCTGCCGGCCGTGGCCACCGCAGCCCCGGACGCCAACGCGACCCCGCCGGTGCTGGCTGCCGCGCCATCCACCGACGGCAGCATCGCCCTGCCCGCCTTGGCTGCCGAGGCTGCGCCGGCCGACGATGCCTTGCTGCTCAAAACCTTCACGGACGCCTTGAACGCGGCCACCAACGACGGCCCCGATGCCCCCGCCAGCCCCCTGCTGCATGCCCTGCACGGCATGACCGAAGCCAAGCCGGTGATGGCCAGCCTGTTCACCGGCTCCCCCACCGCCACCCCACACCTGGGCGGTGAGGATTTCGATGATGCCGTCGGCGCCCGGGTCGGTTGGCTGGCGGACCAGAAGATCGGCCACGCCCACATCAAGATCACCCCGAACGACCTCGGCCCGATCGACGTTCGCCTGCAGCTGGATGGCGACAAGGTCCATGCGAGCTTCACCAGTGCCCATGCCGATGTGCGCCACGCACTGGAAAGCAGCCTGCCGCGCCTGCGCGAGCTGCTCGGCGAACAGGGCTTCCAGCTTGGTCACGCCGATGTGGGCCAACAGCAGACCGCGCCGGACGGCGGACGTGGCAACGCCGGCAGCGGGATGACCGGCGATGACGGAGAACCGGCACTGGCCGAGACCACGCTGTCGCCCTCGCAGTTGATCCGCCAGCGCGGCCTGGTCGACGCCTACGCGTGACCCCGCGCGGCGCGGCGGCGCGGCCTCCGCCGCGCCGCCAGAA